>DASQAT010000012.1 GCA_035635555.1 Candidatus Dormiibacterota bacterium | reverse complement strand
CCGGCACCCAGTCCGAAAGCGACGGCGGCAGCAACAACATCTGATCGGGTTCGTACGGTCGGAAGATCTTCATGCGCGTATTATCCACGCGCCGGTGTGAACCTGTGCAATCAAAAACGATTACTCGGACGGGCTCCTAGGGGTCGGTGACGGTCTCCCAGGACCGGCCGGTCAGCGCCAGGTAGCGCTGCGCCAGGATCCCGGCGCGCGCGGCGTTGCCGGCCGCCGCATCGAGCTGGCCGAGGTACCCGACCGCCCACGGGTGATCGGGATGCGCGTCGAGAACCTCCTCGAGCAGGCGGATGGCGCCCTGGAGGTCCCCCTGACGGACGCGCGAGCGCGCCAGGAGGAAGGCGACGGCGTCGTCGTCGGGATCGTACTCGCGGGCCTCCTCCAGGAGTGCCTGGGTGCGGCCGCGCGGAGCCGAGTCCCAGCCGGCCTCGACCTCCTCGAGACGGGCCTGCGCCTGCTGCGGGGCGGCGGGACTGAGGCGCCGCCTTTCGGCGATCGCCTCCCGCGTCCTCCCCGTCGACTCCAGCGCTCCGGCCAGAAGCGCGCGCGCCTCGCGATCGGCCGGGTTGAGGAGGAGGTACTCCCGCAGCGGCGCCACGGCGTCGGCGGGGCGGGCCGCGGCGCTGTGCAGCGAGCCGAGATAGAGGCCGAGATCCGGGAAGGGTTCGTCCGCCGCCGGCGCCTGCGCCGCCGTTCCCCGCGACAGGGCGCTCTGCGCGGCACCCCCCGCCGGGCCGGCCGGCCGGAGAGCAGCGAGCATGGAGTAGGCGGCCCGGCGCTCGCCGAGGGAGTAGAGGCTTTCCCCCTCCCAGTAGCGTGCCAGCCGGTCGTCGGGGAGGAGCGCGACGAGTCTCCGCGCATCGGCCCGGACGGCGCGCCAGTCCCGCTCGCCGCGCTCCAGCTCGATGAGAGAGCGCAGCAGCGCCGCGTCCCTCGGAAATTCGCGGGCCGCGTCGCCGAGCCACGACCGCGCCGCGCCGAGATTCCCGGAGCGCGCCAGGCACGCGCCGTAGACACGCGCCGCGCCGGGGTTGCGCTCCGCGCGCAGCGAGCGCGTGGCGTACTCTGCGGCGAGGTCGGGATAGCCGCCGGAAAGCGTGGAGCCGGCCATGCCTGCCCAGAACAGAGCCTGTGCGTGCGGCTCAGCGGCCTGCGGGCCGAGATGGGTCAGGACACCGGTGGTCCTTCCGGCGAACAGCCGCGCCAGCTCCCCGGACTGCGCCGCCTGAGCCTCCGGACGGCGGGACAGCATCCGCAGCGGCGCCGCGAACTCGATCAGCATGTTGTCGTCCGTGTTCAACGGGCCGGGCGCGAGAAAGGAGCGGAGCTCGGCGCCGCCGATCCAGTAGTGCGCCAGCAGGCCTCCGGGGTCGCCGATGCCGATGCGCTCGAGGTCCCGGGCGGGCCCTTCGCCGGGGCGGGCCAGCAGCGCATCGAGCCTGACCCCTGAACCGCCCTTCGATCCGACCAGGATGGCATCGGTATCGACCCGGAACACGTGGACGTCGGGAAACACGGCGGCGAAGCTGCGCAGGATGGCGCTGAAATCGTCCGGGGTCGTCTCATAGAGCTGCAGCCACTGGCAGAACAGGCCGTCCGGGGCGAGGCGCCTGGCGGCGAGGTCGAAGAAGTCCCTGGTGAACAGGCTGGCGGCGCCCGCGACCCAGGGGTTCGACGGCTCGGAGACGATGACGTCGTAGCGCTCCTGCGTCACCAGCAGGTGGTTGCGCGCGTCGTTCACCACCAGCCGCACGCGCGGGTCCCGCAGCGGCGATCCGCTCACGTCGTCGAAGAAGCGGCTCGCCTGCACGACGGCGTCCTCCAGCTCGACGCACTCGACCTCCTTGACCGGGTGGGTCAGGACCGACCCCAGCGTGACTCCGCTCCCCAGACCGACGACCAGGACGCGATCCGTCCGGGGCGCCAGGAGCAGCGGCACCTGCGCCACCAGCACCTGCGTCGGCAGATCCCCGGGCCGGGCCTTCGTGTGGCGCACCGGGGGCTCGGGCAGGCCGGGGGGCACCGAGGCGTCGGGCTTGCCGTTCACCGTCAGGGTGCGCGCCGCGGTGGTGCGGAAGACTGTGACGGTGCAGGTCAGCCCCTCCTTGAACATCAGGATCTCGCCGTGGCTCTCCTTCACACGCTCGAAGAACGACGCTCGATCGAGTCCCTGGTAGCGATCGGCGTAGCGGAACACGCCGCTCGACAGGACCTCCTCGGGCAGCAGGGGAGCGGCCACCGTCAGGTTGGCGAGGAAGGCCACGATCGCGACGGCGAGAAGGAGGCGCAGGCGGCGCCCCGCCGCGACGCGCGCCTGCATCAGACCCAGGAGACCGAGCAGCGCGCTCACGGCGACGCCGAACAGAAGCGCGTTGCGGCTCCCCCAGCGCGGCACGAGCCAGAAGCCGGCGGCGACCGAGCCGAGGATCGCTCCCAGGGTGTTCCAGGAGTAGGCGCGGCCGACGACGCGCGGCGCCCTGTCGCCCCTGGGACGGAGCCCGCCGATGGTGACCGGGAACATCGCCCCGAGACCCAGCGTCGGCAGGATCATCAGTCCCGCGGCGAGGGCCAACTGCACCAGGATGAGCCCCCGGGGGGATGGTTGCAGACGATTGTGCGCCACGACGTACAGAAACGGCAGATCCCGTATCAGGAACAGGCCGAGGTACGTCGACAGCGCGACGAGGACCTGGCAGAGCGCCGCCGCCAGCAGAGGGTCGGGCAAGTTCTTGAGGAGACGCGCGCCGAGCCAGGCGCCGAGCGCCAGGCCCGCCAGGAATGTCGTCAACATGACCGTGTAGGAGTAGGTGGACGACCCGAGGACCAGGACGAGGAGACGGCTCCAGGCCACTTCGTACACCATGGCGACGCCCCCCGAGACCGCGTACAGGAAGACGAGGACCGTGGCGGCGCGTCCGATCGTCGAGGCCGCTTCGTCGGGGTGCCGATCGCGCGGCTGTTCCGGCCCCCGCGGCCGGAGCGCGCTCCGTTCCGCCACGAGGAAGGCGCCCGCCGCCGCGAGAAGGTTCAGCCCGACCGCGAGCCACTCCGTGCTGCGCAGTCCGAGGGCGGGGAGCAGCGACAGCCCGGCGGCGGCGCAGCCGACCACGGCGCCGAGCGTGTTGCAGGCGTACAGCAGCCCGACGCTCCATCCGTCGCCCGCCGGCCGGGCGTCTTCCCGCGCGCCGGGCGCCCCCCCCACCGCCAGCCGGCTGGCGATCGGCAGCGTCGCGCCCATGAGGAGGGTCGGCACCAGGAGGACGGCGCCGCACAGCAGGAAGCGCCACAGGCTGAAGACGGCGAAGGAGGAGTGGAAGTGGCTCCAGATCGACTGGTACACTGGGACCAGGGCGCGCAGCGCCGACGGCACGAGCGAGCCGGCCACGCCGATCAGCAGCTCGATGGCGGCATAGACCCGCAGGGGATGGAACCGGTCGAGCCGGGCCGCCGCCACCCCCATGAGCCAGGACCCGAGCGCCAGCCCTCCCATGAAGGCGGCCAGGACGGTCGCGACGGCGAACGACGTGGCGCCGAACACCAGCTCGAGGGAGCGGACCCAGGCGACCTCGTAGATGAGACCGCTCGCCCCCGACACGAAGAGGCAGATCAGGAGCCCCGGGAAGACCGCTCGATCCCGCACGACCTACAATTTAGTCCTCGGGGGCGTCCTGTCGAGCGGAGAGCGGCGCAGTCGGCTCGGAGGGGAGCGTTGCGGGGGCGGAGAAGCGTGCGGCGCCGGGCTGACCGGCGGGACGCGGTTGCGGGGCCGCGGCGCGCTCCTGCGCCTCGAGATCACCCAGGAACCTCCGCATCCAGATGAAAAAGACCGCCGAGGCGAGGCCGCTCGCGCCGATGAGTCCGGCGATGAGCCCGTGCAAGGGGGGCCGGCCCAGGAGGTCGGCCGCCTTCATGCCGGCGAAGGCGAACGGGATCGTCAGGATGGTGTAGCGGAACACCGCCATCGCCAGCCCCGGGCGGCCGCGCTGCAGACCCTCGAAGGCGGGACGGCAGAGCGAGAACGGGACCATCGCCAGGCAGGCGAGAGGGCAGAGGGCGAGTGCCATGGTGGCGAGCTCCGCGGTCAATGGCGACTCGGCCAGGGCGCGGGCGAGCCACGGGCCTCCGACGAGCAGGGCGGGGGTGACGAGGCCGACGCAATACACCACAGCGACCAGGAGGATCTGGCGCATCCCGTCACGGATCGCCCGGATGTTCCCCTCGCCGAAGCGGCGCGCCACGTAGGGGAGGACGGCGACCGCGGCGGCGATGATCGGCATGGCCGCGAACTGCAGGACGCGCGAGTAGATACCGTAGGCGGCGATCGACTCGGTCGCGTTCGGCTGCCGGGCCAGGAGCCAGTTCACCAGACCCGTCTCCACCGCCATGAGCCCGTACGTCATGGAGGAGGGGAGCGCGAGCGATAGAAACGATCGCAGCGGGTGGGGGTCGAGGGTCGGGTCGGTGTCGAGGCCGCTCGCCTGGCGCGCCGCCTCATGGCGGGCCGCCTTGCGCAGCGCATACACCAGCCCGCCGAATCTTCCGAGGACGGTCGAGAGGGCGATTCCGAAGACTCCCCAGTGGAACACGAACAGGAACAGGGTGTTGAGACCGACGTTGATCAGGTTCGACCAGATGCCGGCCCACATCGTCGATTTGGTGTCGTGGTGCGCCTTGACGATCGAGTCGGGAATGATCGACCAGAACGCGGTGAAGGCCGAACCGCCGATCAGGACGCCGCCGTAGATCGAGAACTGGCGCGCCAGCACCGGGTCGAGGCCCATGTGGTAGGCGCCGAAGTAGATGTACACGGCGATGGCCGAGAACAGCGGCACGAGCGACCAGACGATTCCGCGCGACACCGACAGGATCTGCTCGATGCGAGCCCCCTGTCTCTTCCCCATGGCCTGCGACAGGTTCGAGGTCAGTCCTGTCGAAACGCCCACCCAGCAGGCGATCATCAGGATCTCGTAGGGGAACGACAGCCCTCCGACCGCCGCGATGGCCGCGTCCCCCAGCCTCGAGGCGAAGGCGATGTCCACGAAGGTGAACAGCGAGCGCATTCCGAACGACAGGACCAGGGGGGCGGCCATCCTCAGGATGGAGGGGTAGGGAGGGGAAGATTGCCGCGAAGTCATCGAAGCCGGATATTCTAGCAGAGCGGCCTCGCGCCTCCCCAGGCATTAGAATGGAGCGCGGATGATCTGGCTCAGGCAGTTCGCCGACTGGCGGCCGTTCGCCTCGCTTCGGACCCGGCCGCCGGGCGAAAAGCGCTTCCTCGTCATGGTCCCGCTGACGGGGGCCGCCACCGGCTTCGCGGCGATTGCCCTGGTCCGCCTGCTCGGTCTCGTGCAGGGGTTCTTCTGGGGATCCCGCCACGAGCTCCTGAGCCACGCCCTCGCTCTCCCGGCCTGGCAGCGCTTCGCCATACCGACGCTCGGAGGGGCGCTCGTCGGCCTCATCATCTTGATCACCCGGCAGCCGGTCGGCGGGCACGGCACCGCGGGCATCATCGAGGCCGTGGCGCAGCGCGGCGGCTACATCCCATTCGGCCGCAGCCTGATCAAGGCGCTCGCGACCATCTGCACGGTCGCCACCGGCGGCTCGCTCGGCCGCGAGGGGCCGCTCGTCCGGGTGGGCGCCTCCATCGGATCCCTGCTCGGACGCCGGTTCCGCCTGGGCGGCAATCGACTCAACATCCTGGTCGGATGCGGGGCCGCCGCCGGCATCGCCGCCGCCTACAACGCCCCGATCGGCGGCGCCCTGTTCGCGCTCGAGGTGGTCCTCGGAAACTTCGCCCTCGAGTCGTTCGGCCCGATCGTCGTCGCCTCGGCGATCGGCACCGTCATCTCGCGCAGTCTGATCAGCACCTACCCCGCCTACACGCCGCCGCAGCACGCGACGCTCGTGAACGGCTGGGAGCTCGGACACTACCTGGCGATGGGAATCGGCATCGGCGTCGCGTCGGCCCTGTGCATCGTGGTGCTGCGCGATACGGAAAGGGGATTCAAGCGGCTGCCGATCCCGGCCTGGGTCAAGCCGGTCGTGGGCTTCGCCCTGGTCGGGCTCATCGGCGTGTTCTATCCGCACGTCTTCGGCAACGGCTACGACACGACCAACGCGCTCCTGCGCGAGGAGCTGCCGCTGCAGCTGATCATCGTCCTGCCTGTCCTGAAGCTCGTCGCGACGGCCCTGACCGCCGGCTCGGGGGGCGCGGGCGGTCTGTTCACGCCGACCCTGTTCATGGGCTCGGCGCTCGGTTACACCTATGGCGCCTGGTGCCACGAGACCTTCCCGCTGACCACGTCGACTCCCGGAGCGTACGCGCTGGTCGGCATGGGGGCGATGGTGGCGGGCACGACGCAGGTGCCGCTCTCCGCCATCATGATCATCTTCGAGCTGACGGGGGACTACCAGATCATCCTGCCTCTCATGGTGGCCTGCACCGGTGCGGTCGTGGCGTCGCGCCTCCTGCACCGCGAGTCGATCTACACGGAACCGCTGGTCGAGCGGGGCGTGAGGCTGGGCGGACGGATGGAAGAACTGGTGATGGACACGATCCAGGTGCGCGACGTCATGCGCTCGAGCGCCGCTCCCGTGAACGAGCTCGAGACCGTGGGCGTGGTCATGAAACGGATGCTGGAGGAGGGGCGCAAGGAGCTGTTCGTCGTCGGCGAGGACGGCCGCCTGAGCGGCGCCATCACCCTCGGGGACCTGGCGGATCCCGTCCGCAACCCCGAAGCCGCGCAGACTCTGCGCGCCAAGGACGTCATGTACCCCAACGTCCCGGTCCTGACGGAGAACGACCGGATGAGCGAGGCGATCGGGCGGTGGTCGCAGGTCAGCCGGGACCGGCTGCCGGTCGTCGATTCACTCGACACGCGTCACATCGTCGGCGAGCTCTCGGCGGGAGACATCATGGCGTTGTACAGCCAGGAGATCCTGCACAAGGAAGCGCGGCTGGCGCGCTTCGACAAGCCGCGCGCCGGCGGGCGTCCGGAGACGACGTTCGTCGAATTGCCGGGCGAGTACGTGGTCGCCCTCGTCACCCTCCCCGAGTCGTTCCCCGGCATGACCCTGCGCGAGCTCGGCTGCCGCCAGCGCTTCGGAGTCAACGTCATCGAGCTGAAGCGGCGCATGCCGGGCGGCCAGGAGCGCCGCATCATCCCCGACCCTTCCACGGACCTCAAGGCCGGGGACGGGCTCATCGTCGTAGGCCGTCCGGTGGAGATCGCCCGGCTCGGCGACCCGGTGCGCCTGGCCGAGATCGCCTCGGGGGGCGCCGGCGATCCGAAGGAACAGACGCCCTAACGGGAACCGGTCGAACGCGTCCCGGCGGGGGGCGGCCCCTGGAGGAATCGTTCGTCCCCCGGCCGGTTCAGCGTCCAGTAGGCCAGACGCTGCGTCCACTTCAGCCGATAGGCGCCGCCGTCGCCGCGGTCCCAGGCCACAAGGAGATGCGGCGCGTCGCCCGCCGTCCAGTAGACGTCCGGCGGCCCTCCGGCGGTCCGGAGCTCCCACCGCAGCGCCTGGAATCGGCCGGCGGGCACGACGATCCCTTCCTCCCTGGCGGCGACGAGTGTCGCCGCCTGCGCCTCCGGTCTCGGACCCTTGCTCTCGATCTGCGACGGCAGCAGGCGGAGCGCGCGCTCCGTTCCGGCGCTCTGCGGCAGCGATCGGATCCACAGCGGCAGGGCGTCGTAGAACACGACGTCCGGGCCGGTCGGGAGGTCGTAGGTCGCCTCCGCCTGGTTGTCCCAGTACGTGTGCACGTGCAGCGTCCCCCGGCCGTCCCGCCGCGTGTATTCCTTGTAGGTGTTGCCGCACCATTCGTTGGAGGTCAGCGACAGCTTCATCAGGTCCATCGTGCCGCGGTCGAAGAAGCAGGAGGCCATCTGGTGGTAGGAGTAGATGCCGGTCGGGTAGTTGAGGACGTGGTTCAGCTTCAGGACGGTCCGGAGATCGCCGGGGTCGTGGCCCGGGTCCGCCTTGACCAGCTGGGTCTTCGAGAGGTCTTCCTTGACCACGACGAGGTAGGCGGTGAGCGGTCGGAGGATCCCGTATCGCTTGATCGTGGCTTCGTACGCGTCGATCTCGGCGCGCCCGTCGTCCCAGAGCACGTCCGCCGCGAAGGGATTCGGCGGCGAGGCGGTGCCGCCGGCGGCGGGCGCCCGGCAGCCGGCGGCGCCGAGCGCCCCGGCAGCCAGGACGAGGACCCCGAGACCCGCAACCGGGAGGCCGCGCTGTCTCGCTCCCGCAAGCTCCATGCCCCGGCCTCCTCCGGTGCGGCGGACCCGCGCCGCCGCGCGATACTTTACACCGGCGCGGCCCGGCTGCCTTAGAATGCTCGGGCCATCAGGCCGGATGTCACCGGCACGCTGGAGGAGAGAGTCATGAAGCTGAAGACCCGGGATTCAGGAGACGTGCGCATCCTCGAACTGAGCGGCAAGCTCGTGCTTGGTGAGCCGGTGGACACGCTTGGAAAGACCACGAAGGGGCTGATCGACGAGGGGCACAACAAGATCGTCGTCAGCCTCAAGGGCGTCGAGTACGTGGACAGCGCCGGCATCGGCGAGCTCGTGGCCGCCAAGAAGCGGGCCGTCGAGAAGAAGGGGGACGTGAAGCTCCTGATGCCGAACCAGACCGTGTACAACGTGCTCTCGATGCTGTCCCTGCACCTGATCTTCGACATCCATCAGGACGAAGCCAAGGCCGTGCGGGCCTTCGCGTCCTGAACCGCGCGGGTGCCGTCCGCCCTGAACACCCTCATCATCGTGGTCCCGCTCGAGGACGCCGGGCGGACCCTGCCCGCCGTGCTGCACGATCGCGGCGGCTTCACGCACCGCGCCGCGCGCGGGCTCATCGACGCCGGGGCGGTGCGGGGCGTCCGCCCCGGCCAGTACGCCCAGCGCGTCGCCGCCGGCGAGCGTTACGAGGTGCGCGTCGATCCCGACCGCCGCTACCGGCCCAAGCCGCCGCCCCGCCCCGGCGCCGGGTACAAGGTCATCCACGAGGAGCGCGACCTGCTGGTGGTCGAAAAGCAGCCCCGCCTCCTGAGCGTCCCGACCCCGCTGCGCAAGGAGGAGGACAGCCTGGTCGAACGACTCCTCGAGTCGGAGCGGGCGAGGGGAGTGCGCCGACCGGCGCTGTACGCCCTGCACCGTCTCGACTGGGACACGAGCGGCCTGCTGCTGTTCGCCCGATCGCGACGCGCCTACGAGGCGCTCGAGGCGCAGTTCCAGACGCGCACGATCGAGCGCCTCTACACCGCGGTGGCCGCGGGACGCGTCGAGCCCGACGAGGGGCGCTTCGAGAGCCGTCTTCTGGAGGATCCGAGGACCCTCAAGGTGCGCTCGACGCGCCGGCCGGGCGAGGGGAAGGAGGCCATCACCGAGTACCAGGTGACCGAGCGCCTGCCGTCCGCCACGGTGCTGTCGGTCCGCCTGCGCACCGGCCGCCGGAACCAGATCCGCGTCCACCTGGCCGAGGCGGGACATCCGCTGGTCGGCGACCGCAGCTACGGCAAGGCGACTCCCCTCATCGGCCGGACCGCGCTGCACGCCCGCACGCTGCGCTTCATCCATCCGGTCACGCGCAAGCAGGTCGCCTTCCAGTCCCCCCTGCCGCGCGACATGCGGCGTCTGATCAAGACGCTGCGCGGGGGTGTGGCGGCGGGCAAGTCTTGAAGTATCCTTAAGCCGTACTCGACGAATCGGAGGCCCCCCATGCCCCGCTCGGCCGACTCCGACACCGCCAAGACCACCCCGGCCGCCGCGGCCGGCAGGAACTCGCTGAGTGTCGTCGACAACCGCACCGGCAAGTCGTACGACATCCCGATCGACAGCGGCACCATCAAGGCGATCGAGCTGCGCGAGATCAACACGGGACCGGACGACTTCGGGCTGATGACCTACGATCCGGCGTTCACCAACACGGCGCACTGCAAGAGCCGCATCACGATGATCGACGGGGACAAGGGGATCCTCAACTACCGCGGCTATCCGATCGAGCAGCTCGCCGAGCACAGCACCTACCTCGAGACCGCCTACCTCATCGTGAACGGCGAGCTGCCCACCCGGCGGCAGCACGAGGACTGGGTGCACGACATCACGCACCACACCTTCCTGCACGAGAACATGAAGCGTCTCATCGAGGCGTTCCGGTACGACGCGCACCCGATGGGGATCCTCGTGAGCACGGTGGGGGCGCTCTCCACCTTCTACAGCGAGGCGAAGAACATCTTCGACCCGATCGCGCGCCGCCAGCAGGCGGTGCGCCTCATCGCCAAGATGCCGACCCTCGCAGCGTTCGCCTACCGCGCCAGCGTCGGTCTGCCGTTCGTCTATCCCGACAACGACCTGTCGTACACCGGAAATTTCCTCGCCATGCTGTTCAAGATGGCCGAGTCGAAATACCGTCCGAACCCGGTTCTCGAGCGCGCCCTCGACGTGCTGTTCATCCTGCACGCCGACCACGAGCAGAACTGCTCGACCCTGGCCATGCGCGCGGTCGGTTCCTCGCACCCCGATCCGTACTCCGCCGTCGCGGCCGCCGTCGCCGCGCTCTACGGCCCGCTGCACGGGGGCGCGAACGAGATGGTCCTGCGCATGCTCAAGGAGATCGGGTCGGTGCGCAACGTTCCCGAGTACATCAAGCGCGTCAAGCAGGGTCAGGTGCGCCTGATGGGCTTCGGTCATCGCGTGTACAAGAACTACGACCCCCGCGCCCGGATCATCAAGCAGATCGCCGACCAGGTGTTCGAGGTCACCGGGCGCAATCCGCTCCTCGACATCGCCCTGGAGCTCGAGCGCATCGCCCTGCAGGACGACTATTTCGTCAGCCGCAAGCTCTACCCCAATGTGGACTTCTACTCCGGTCTCATCTACCAGAGCATGAAGTTTCCGGTGGAGACCTTCCCGGTGCTGTTCGCCATCCCGCGCACCTCGGGCTGGCTGGCGCAGTGGGAGGAGATGCTGCTCGACCCGGAGCAGAGGATCGCCCGTCCGCGCCAGATCTACATCGGCTCCCCGCGCCGCGACTACCGCACGATGGACGAGAGGATGTGATCCCCTGAGATTGGAAGGGAAGCGCGTCCTGCTCCTCCTTCCGACCACGACCTACCGCGCGCACGATTTCATCCGGGCGGCCGGGCACCTGGGCGTCGAGACGGTCGTGGGGTCCGACCGGAAGCAGGCCTTGCAGGACCTGCAGCCGACGCGCGGCGTGACGCTCGAGCTGCGCGATCCCGAAAAGGCGGCCGGCCAGATCGCCGCCTTCGACGCGAAGCACCACCTGAGCGCCGTCATCCCCACCGACGACGAGACCGCGGTCGTGAGCGCCGCCGCGTCGGCCCGTCTGGGCCTGCCGCACAACCCGCCCGAGGCGGCGCGCGCCGCCCGCCGCAAGGACGTGCTGCGCCGCGTCCTCCACGACGCGCACGTCCCGACGCCGCGCTTCAGTCTGATGACCCTCGAAGACGATCCCGGCGCCGCCGCCCGGAAGCAGATCTTCCCCGTGGTGCTCAAGCCGACGTTCCTGGCCGCCAGCCGGGGCGTCATACGCGCCGACGACGCGGAACAGTTCGTCGCCGCCTTCCGGCGCATCGCCGCCCTGCTCGGCCAGTCGGACGTCAAGGAGCACGGCGGCGACGCCGGCCGCCTCGTGCTGGTCGAAGAGTTCGTGCCCGGCGTCGAGGTCGCCCTGGAAGGGATCCTGCTCGCCTCCCGCCTCAAGGTATTGGCCTTGTTCGACAAGCCGGACCCGCTCGACGGTCCTTTCTTCGAGGAGACGATCTACGTCACACCGTCCCGGCTGAGCGCTCGCGTCCAGAAGGCGATCGCCGCCACCACCGCCTCCGCCGCCCGCGCCCTCGGACTGCGCGAGGGTCCCGTGCATGCCGAGCTGCGCGTCAACGACCGCGGCCCCTGGCTCATCGAGGTCGCCGCGCGCTCCATCGGCGGCCTGTGCTCGCGCACCCTCCGCTTCGGCACCGGTCTGTCGCTCGAGGAGGTCGTCCTGATGCACGCCCTCGGCCGGGACGTCCGTGCGCTCCGGCGGCAGCCGCGCCCCGCCGGCGTCATGATGATCCCGATCCCGCGCGCCGGTGTGCTCCGCGGGGTCAGCGGTCTTACGGCTGCCCGCCTCGTCCCCGGCATCGAGGACGTCACAGTCAGCGCCACGATCGGCAGGCCGCTCGTGCCGCTCCCGGAAGGGGCGTCGTACCTCGGCTTCATCTTCGCGCGCGCGAAGACCCCGGCGCTCGTCGAGGCGGCCCTGCGCCGGGCGCACGCACGGCTGGCGTTCGACATCGAGCCCGCCGGCTGACCGGCGGGCGGCTACTTCCCGTTCGAATGGAAACGATGACCTCGCGCTAGAAGCCGGGCCCCGCGCCCGCCACCTCCGCGCCGATCCGTGCCACCGCCGACACCAGGAGGTCGAAGTCCTCTCTTCGGCTGCGATGGTTGACGTTGGCGACACGGATCGCGTAGCGGCCGGCCAGCACCGTCCCCGACGGGACGGCGACCCCTTCCTCCTGGATGCGCAGGAGGATTTCCTCGTTGACGGCGTTCCGCCGCTGTTCCGGCAGACCGGATGGAGCGTAGCGAAAGCAGACGACGTTGAGGGGCACGGGCGCGAGGAGCTCGAGATCGGGGTGCGTCTCGACGAGCGCCGCAAGGTGGCGCGCCTGCTCGACGTTCTGCTCGATCAGGCGCGCGAAGGCGTTCACGCCGTGCGCCTTGAGGGACATCCAGACCTTGAGCGCCCGGAAGGAACGCGTGAGATCGATGCCGCGCTCGGCGAAGGGGAGGCCGCCGGCGACCACGCCGCGCGTGGTCTCCGCCAGGTAGCTGGCGCTCACCGAGAAAGCGTCGCGGTGCGCCGCCTTGTCGCGGACCAGGACGCAGGCGGCCTCGAACGGCAAGTACATCCATTTGTGGAGATCGAAGGCGAGGGAGTCGGCCTGCTCCAGCCCCGAGACGAGCGGGCGGAGGCTTTCCGGGAGGCGCGCGAGGGCCCCGAAGGCGCCGTCCACGTGAAACCAGAGATCCTCGCTCCGGCAGAAGGAGGCCAGGGAGGAGAGATCGTCGATGGCGCCCGTGTTGACCGTGCCCGCCGTCCCGATGACGCAGAAGGGCCGGCGCCCGGCGTTCCGATCGTCCTTCACCGCCGTCCGGAGCGCCGCCGTGTCGATGCGATAGTCGGCGTCGACGGGAATCCGACGGAAGGACTTGTTGCCAAGCCCGAGGACCTCCGCCGCCTTCTTCGCCCAGCCGTGCGTCTCGACCGATCCATACAGCATCAGCCGCGGCCGGCCCCCCTGCAGCCCCTCTTCGCGGACGTCGAACCCGGCCCGCGCATGGCGGCCCACGGCGAGGCCGAGCAGGTTGGCCATCGATCCTCCGCCGACCAGGACGCCGCTGGCTCCGGGCATCCCCATCAGCTCCGCGAGCCAGCCGAGCACCTGGTGCTCGACCAGCGCCGGCGCCTGGTTGAACCCGGCCAGATGCGGGTTCAGCGCGGCGGCGAGCATCTCGGCCAGCGCGGCCAGGGGCGTGCCGGTCCCCTGCACCCAGCCCCAGAAGCGCGGGTGGAGATTGCCGCTGGGGTAGGGGAGGACGCGTTCGACGAACTCCCGGTACGCCGCCCCGGCCCCTTCCCCTTCGAGCGGAACCGGACCGCCGAACGACGCGCGCACGGCGTCGGGCATCGGCCGCCAGGCGGGGCGCTCGCGCAGGGTTGCGAGGTGGGCGAGGGTGTCGTCCACCATGCGGTGGGCGAGGTCCCGGAACTCGTCCCAGTCGTCCGGGTCGAGCGTCCGCTCTCCGGGTGGGCGCCGATCGTTCATTCACGGCCTCCGCGTTCGGTGTTTATACGCCAGGTGAGCGGGTTCCGGGTGGACGAATCGCGCCTGGGTGCGGCTTCCGGCGCGGGTTCGTCGAGGAGGCGCGCGCCGTCCTCGCCGGGCGTGAAGACCTCCTCCTGGACGAGCCCGGGCTCGAGATGCGCGACACCACTCTGTTCGAGACCTGCCACGCCCGGGACCCAGGCGTGATGTCGCTCTTGAAGGAAACGCACCTTCACCTGTCCCGCGGCCGTCCACCGGGTGAGTGGATCGAGGACCGGATCGCCGGCCTGGCGGGCGCCCTGTTGCGCGCTCAGACGGAGGTGCGGCGGGAAATGGCCCGCATCCCCGCGGCCCGCCCGGCCACGCGCGCCGAGATCTACCGGCGCCTGCGGAGGGCTCTGGACTTCGTCGAGGGATCCCTGGCGCAACCGGTCGATCTCAACGCGATGGCCCGGGCGGCGTGCCTGTCGCCGTACCACTTCCACCGACGATTCTCCGAGGCGTTCCGCGAGACGCCGCACGAATACGTCCGTCGCCGGCGCCTGGAGATCGCGCGGGACCTGCTCGTGAAGAGCGCCCTTCCGGTGACGGTGGTCTGCCACCGCTCGGGCTTCGAGAGTCTCGGCTCGTTCAGCGCCCTGTTCCGGCGAAGCTACGGGCTCCCGCCCCTGACCTATCGCCGGGCGTCGGCCGCGAATCGCAACAACGGAGAAAAACTCCGCAGGTCCTCGTGGGAGGATGGGGCCAGGGAGGACTCGAGATGACCACCGAGAAGCAATTCGGACTCGATCGGATCGGACAGATCTCCGTCAACGTGAAAGACCTCAATCGGGCGGTGGAGTTCTACCGCGACGTCCTGGGGATGCGGCCGCTGTTCCAGGTGCCGAAGCTGGCGTTCTTCGACTGCGGCGGCATCAGGCTCATGCTGTCGCCGCCCGAAACGCCGGAATTCGATCACGCCGCCTCGGTCATCTATTACAAGGTGGACGACATCCAGGCGGCGCATGCCGCCCTGAGCGGGCGCGGCGTGCCGTTCGACGGCGAGCCGCACCTGATCGCGCGCATGCCGGACCACGAGCTCTGGATGGCGTTCTGCCGCGATCCGGAAGGAAACGTCCTGGCGCTGATGAGCGAGGTGCGCGGCTCCTGAGGGGGCCGCACGGACGCCCCGCCGGTCAGTTCCAGCGGAAGATCCGGAGCGCCACCACGAACGAGGCCACGCCCCACGCCAGCATGACTGCGATGCGCGCCGCCTGGGACGGCAGGTCCGCCCCTTCCAGGATCGTGGCGCGCAGGGCGTCGTTGAGGGCGGTCAAGGGGAGCGCCTTGATCAGTGGCTGGACGGCGAGCGGGAAGCGGTTCGGAGAGAAGAAAATCCCCGAGCAGACGAACATCGGAAGCATCACCAGGTTCATGAGACCGGAGGCGGTCTCGATCTTGGCCGTGCGGCAGGCGACGAGAAGGCCCATGCCGGCAAACACGAAGGCCCCGAGGACGGCCAGCAGGGTGATGCTCACGAGAGAGCCCCTGATCACCAGGCCGAAGACGAGCCAGCCGAAGAACAGCAGGAGGACCATCTCGCCGAAGACGAGGATCATGCGGCTGGTCATGATCGCCCCCAGGAAGTCGGTGCGCCGCATCGGGGTGGCGACGAGCCGCTTCAGGAGCCTGCGCGAGCGCATGTCGACCAGCAGGAACCCGACCCCCCACATACCGCCGCTCATGATGTTCATGCCGAGCAGGCCGGGGATCAGGAAATCGATGTAGCGCGCCCCGGGCTCGGTGACCAGGGTCTCCCTGACCTCGACGGGGTCGGCGCGGCCGGCGGCGCGCTCGAGCGCGTCGTGCACCTTCTGGCGCGCCAGCACGCTGTCGGGGCGCGTCGGGTCGTAGCGGTACTCGTACGAGCGGCCCGGCACCACGAGGAGGGCGACCTTGCCGAGACGCAGCCGGTCGGCGGCCTCGGAGGGGAGGACGGTCTCGACGCGGAAGCCTCCCGAGGACGACAGGGCGGCCGCGACCTTTTCGGAGCCCTCGGCCTCGACCACGCCGACGATGATCTGATCAGGCGGCTTGTTGCGGAAGGCCACGCCGAGGCCGACGGCCAGGAGGATCGGGAAGAGGAACACCCAGAACACGACCTCGGGCTCGCGCATCAGCTCGCGCAGCCGCGCGAGGACCAGGAGCAGGAACGGGTGACGTCTACTCATCGCGCAAGTGCCTGCCGGTGAGCGCGACGAAGACGTCCTCGAGGCTGGCGTGGCGGGTCGTGAGGCGCGACAGGGCATGCCCGCCGCTCTTGAGTCCCTCGAGGAGCGCCGGGATGGCGACGTGCGGCTCGTCGACGGTCAGGAGGATGCCGTCCGACTCCGCCCGCACGGACTTGACCGACGGGAGGGCGAGCAGGGTCTGCGGGTCCAGGCGGCCCGGCTCCGGGTGCCCGGACCCGACACCGTCTCCGTTCACGGCGAACTCGACGACATGCTCCCCCTTGAGCGACGCGATCAGCCCGGCGGGCGTGCCGAGGGCGATCACCCGGCCGTGGTCCACGACCGCGAGCCGGTCGCACAGCCGCTCGGCCTCGTCCATGTAATGCGTCGTGAGCAGGATGGTCCGGCCGCGACGGCGCAGGTCGCGGACGATGTCCCAGATCTGGCGGCGCGACTGCGGGTCGAGACCGGTCGTCGGCTCGTCCAGGAACAGCAGATCCGGGTCGCCGGTGAGCGCACAGGCGACCGCGAGCCGCTGCCTCTGCCCGCCGGACAGCTTGACGACCCAGGACGAGCGCTTCTCCGTCAGCCCGACCTCCGCCATCACCTCTTCGGCGGGCCGCCCCTTCCTGTAGAACGAGGCGAACAGCTCCACCGTCTCCTCGACGGTCAGCTTGTCGGCGAGCCGCGTCTCCTGGAGCGACACGCCGATCCGCTCGCGCAGCGTCCGGTTGCTCCGCCCCCAGCGCAGCCCCAGGACCTCCACGTCGCCGCTCGAGGCCGCCAGGATCCCCTCGAGGATCTCGACCGTCGTCGTCTTGCCGGCGCCGTTCGGACCGAGGATGCCGAAGCACTCGCCGGCCCCCACCTCCAGGTCGAGACCGCGCAGCGCCTCGACGGGAGGCTTCCCGTCGTACACCTTGCGCAGATCGCGGCAGCGGATGACGATGTCCATGAGGCCAAGGATGATACAGCCCCGGGGGGCAGGGTACAATGGCCGCCCGGGGACTTGGATCCGCTTGACTCGGATCGGCCCGCTGGCTAGACTCCCGGCGCCAAACATCCAGGACTGACGATGCAACCCTCCGCCCCTGAGTCGACCGGGCACGGTGAGCGCATGAAGACGTTGCTGGTCGAGGACAACGCCACGGACGTCACCCTCTTCAAGATGGCGCTGGCAACTCTGCCGGCGTCGATCGAGCTGTCCGTGACCAGCGACGGAGAAAGGGCGCTGGAATTTCTCCAGACGCAGGCGAGGAGCGCCGGTCCCGCGCGTCCCGATTACATCCTGCTGGACCTGAACCTGCCGCGCCGGAGCGGTCTCGAGATCCTCGGCGACCTCAAGACCGACCCGGATCTGCGCGGCATCCCCGTGATCGTGCTCAGCGGCTCCCGCAGACCGGGGGAGGTCGCCCGCGCCTACGAGCTGCAGGCGGCGGCCTATTTCGTGAAGCCCCTGGCTGACTTCGGCGCGGTGGTGGATTCCATCGTCAGGTACATGACCGCGGCGGGACGGTGCGCCCCGGCGGGTCCCGGGCCGTTCACGGGCGCCCTGTTCGCGAACCTGGCGGCGGGTGCCCCGCCGGAACCCGCCTCGTCGCGGCGACAGCTCTCCTCCGACGTCGGGATGGTCCTCGGCGGCTCGGGCGGCATCGTCATGGTGGACCGGGAAGTGGAGCGCGCGCGCGGTCCCCTGGGTGCGAGCGCCGGGGCGGCCCTCGATCAGGCTCTGGCGAACCTGCGCGCGGTGATCCGGCTTTCCGAAACCGAGATCGTGCGCGGGGACATGCCGATGGTCGCGGCGGAGCATGTTCCGCTGGTCCGGCTGTTCGAGAACCTCATCGGCCACGCCCTCGAGCACCGCGTCGGGAGCACGACCTGGATCGAGATCGCCGCCCGACGCTCCGGGAGCGACTGGCTCATCTCCGTCACCGACCGGGGCCTCGTCGCCGGCGGCGACGGGCGCCCGGGAGCCGGCCGCGATCTGGCGATCTGCGAGCGCATCGTCGATCGTCTGGGCGGGCGGATCTGGGTCGAGTCCGCTCCGGGCGGCGGAGCCGCGTTCTTCTTCACCCTTCCGGTTCATCCCTCGAGCCGCCCGAGCCGCTGGCCTCAGGCCGACGACTCTGAGTGACGGGCATCCGGACACACTGGTCTCTTGTGCCCGCGGCCCTGGCCGCCGTCCTCCTTGCGGCCTGCGTCCGGAAGCCGCCCGCCCCGCTGGCGGCCGCCGAGGCCGCCTACCAGGAGACGCGCTGGCTCAAGGACCAGATCGATGTGACGCGGGCGCGCGGCGCGCAGACCTCGCCGCGTGGCGTCGCGCTGAGCGATCTCCTGGCGCAGTACCGCGCCGCCCGGGCCAGGCTGGCTGCGGCACTTCCTTCGGACCGGATCGGAATGACCGGGGACGAGGACGGCCGTGCGCTCGACGTGATGAGACGCACGCTTGCGAAGGATCTGCGCGAGGAGGACGAGCCCGCGGCCGCACCGGGACCGCCCGGGGCGATCGACTGCGACTACGATGCCGCGGCGCTGGCGCGCAGCCGGGACGGCACGCGCCTTCTCGGCGAGAGGATGTACGCCTGTTTCGGCAGGGCGGCGCACGCCTTGCCGTTCGAGGGGACGACCCTCGATCGCCTGACCGTCTTCAGCCTCCTGCCGGTCACGGACGACGCGGCGCGCCGCCGGCGCCTCTTCCTCGCCTTCGGACCGGTCTGGACCTCGATCAACGGCGACGACAATCCGGCGACGAGCCCGTACCGGCAGCTCGTGCGTCTGACCGCCGCGCGGCTCCTTTCCGACAAGTCGTCGATCGAGGCCGGCGCCGCGGACCTCGGGATCGCCGCGGGCGCCGTCGAGACGTGGCTCACCTCCGTCCTCGAGACCTGGCGTCGCATCTCGCCCGATGGGGCGATCGAGCCGTGGGACTTCGCGTACCGCGCGGGGAAGGCGAGCCGCGCCCTGCGCGCCGCCATCCCTCTCGAGAGCCTGCGGGCCGTCAACGACAGGTTCTACAAGGACCTGGGGGCCGACATCACAGCACTCGGGGTCCACTACGATCTGGAGCCGCGGGACGGCAAGGACCCGGTGGCGTTCACCACGTTCGGGGCGCGGCCGCGTCTCGTGGACGGGGCCTGGGTCCCGGGGGAGCCGTGGGTGTTCGCGTCCTACAAGGTCGGGAGCGTGGACAATCTCAACGAGCTCCTGCACGAGTCGGGCCACGCGGTGCACATCGCCGCCATCCGCACCCGGCCGGCGTTCATGGAATGGCCGGACAGCGATCTGTTCACCGAGGCGATCGCCGACGTCGCGGCGCTCGAGATGTTCGAGCCGGAGTGGCAGCGCCGCTACCTCGGGACCGAGGTGCCGCTGCCCGACTCGATCGGCTCCAAATATTCGGGGATCGTCATGGACACGGCCTGGGCCCTGTTCGAGATCCGCATGCACAGAACGCCGGAGGCCGATCCGAACCGGGTCTGGACGGAGATCACCGAGCGCTACTTCCGCATCCGGCCCCACCCCGAGCTGTCCTGGTGGGCGCTGCGCGGCCAGCTCATCAATCTGCCCGGCTACATGCTCAACTACGCGATCGGGGCGATCCTGGTGGCCGACCTGCGGGCGCGCGTCAAGGAGCTGCACGGCCCGTACGCGGAGGGAGACCCGGCCTGGTACGCGTGGATGTCGGGGCGTCTGTACCGTTTCGGCCTGGAGCGCCCGTCCCGGCAGGTCATCGAGGAATTCCTGGGCCGGCCGATCTCGCCGCGCGCGCTCCTCGACGACATGGCGCGGGCGCGGCCCGCCTCCTGAAGGAGGCTACTTCTTCACGATGTCGAGGAGCTCCACCTCGAACACCAGCGTCGAGCCCGGCTTGATCTTCGGCGGCGCGCCGCGGTCCCCGTAGGCCAGCTCGGGCGGGCAGACGAGGCGCGCCTTGCCGCCCACCTTCATCATCGCCACTCCCTGCGACCAGCACGGGATCACCTGGTTCAGCGGGAACACCGCCGGCTGGCCCCGATCGATCGAGGAGTCGAAGACCGTGCCGTCCGTGAGCGTGCCCTTGTAGTGCACCTTCACGGTGTCGGTGGAGGCGGGAACCGCCCCCTTGCCGGCGACGACCTCCTGATAGACGAACCCGGCCGCCGTCTTCACGGCCCCCTTCTCGAGGGCCGCCTTCGACAGGAACTCGGAGCCGGCGGCCTTCTCCGTGACGGCGCCGGCGCTGGCGCGCGCCTGGGCCATCGCGCCCAGCTTCGGCCCGTACACCGCCAAATCCACCTGACGCGTGTGCTTGAGCACCCCGTCGGTGAGCCCGGCCTTGACGAGATCGAGCTCGCTGTCGCTCAGGTTGAACGTCGCCAGGTTGTCGCTCATCACCAATCCGAGCGCGTACAGGGTCTTCTGATCGTCCGTCTTGAGATCCACCGCGGCGGTCTGCGCTTTCGCGCCGCACGCGAGACCCGCGATGGACAGGACAACAGCCAGGACGAGGGGCTTCTTCATGAGAGCCGCTCCAACAATGGGGTTCACTGCGCCGTCCCGAGAGTCCGCGGGTCTGGAGCCTTCGAGGCGGGCGTATCTTAGCGCGAATCCGCGGTCGCGCGACAGACCCATGCGCGCCCCCCCTCACCCCCCCGCCAGCGCCTGCTCCAGGTCAGCGACCAGGTCGTCCGGATGCTCCAGGCCGGCGGAGATCCGCAGCAGGTTCTGCGGCGTCGTCGTGGCGGGGCCCTCGGACGAGGCGCGGTGCTCGATCAGGCTCTCGGTTCCGCCCAGACTCGTCGCGTTGGTGAACAGCCGGACACGCGCGGCGACCGCGACGGCCCGCTCGCGACCCCCCTTCACCCGGATCGACAGCATCCCGCCGAACGCCTTCATCTGGCGGCGCGCCACCTCGTGCCCGGGGTCGTCCGCGAGACCCGGGTAATGGACCGTCTCGATCGAAGGGTGGTTCTGCAGGGCCCGCGCCAGCGCCAGGGCGTTCGAGGCGTGCCGCTCCATCCGGCACGGAAGCGATCGCAGACCGCGCAGGACCAGCCACGAGTTGAAGGGCGAGGCCACGCCGCCGGTGACCGTGCGGACGGAGTGCGTCTTCTCGGCCAGAGGAGCGTGCTTCGCGGCGAAGATCAAGGCACCGCCCTGCACGTCGGAGTGGCCTCCGAGATACTTGGTCGTCGAGTGCAGGACGACGTCCGCGCCCAGCTCCAGCGGCCGCTGCAGGACCGGCGTCGCGAACGTGTTGTCGCAGACCAGGAGGGCGCCCGCGTCCCGCGCGATCGCCGCGATGCCGGCGAGATCGGTGACGCGCATGAGGGGATTGGACGGCGACTCGGTCCAGACGGCGCGCGTCCCGGGACGGATCGCCGCGCGCACCGCGTCGAGATTCTGCATGTCCACAAACGTGTGTGTCAGCCCCCAGCGCGGCAGGTACTGGGAGGCCATGACGCGGAAGACGAAATAGATGTCCTCCGGGAAGAGGACGTGGGACTCCGGCGGCAGCGCCTGCAGAAGGGCGGCGCCGGCCGCGACACCCGAGGCGAAGACGAGCCCCGAGCCGCCCCCCTCGGCGGCGGCGAGCGCCGGCTCGAGCCGCGCCTCGGTCGGGTTGCCGTCGCGGATGTAGATCAGGCCGTGCGGCCGCTCGCCGCCGGGGCCGTGCTCGAAGGTCGTCGACAGGTGGATGGGCGGTGCCAGCGACCCGGTCGCGGGATCGCGCTCCGCCCCGGCGTGCACCATCAGCGTCTCGAGTTTCATGAGGAGCCTCCTGGGGAGGGGATCATAACGCGATCGGCTCCCGGCAAAAAAAGAGGGCCGGCGGACGATCCGCCGGCCCCACCCCCTGCCGGGGTACCAAAAAACCGTTCGCGGGAACCTATTTCGTCGAGGCGACCTCGGCGCTCGCGTGCTCGAGCATGTGCTGGCCGATCGACCGCGCGATGACGTCGGCGGGCCAGGAGGCGAGGGTCAACGAGACCTGCCGCTCGCTGCCGTTGCGCTTGACGGTGTAGGACACGTTCTGTCCCGGCTTCCAGTCCTTGCGCGCCTTCATCAAGGCGTCGTCGTTCTCCTTCTTGAACGCGACCCCGTTGAGTGCCACCAGGATGTCGCCGGCCTCGATACCCGCCGCCTCGGCCGGGCTGCCGGGGATGACCTTGGTGACCGCGTACCCTTCGGCCTTGTCGGTGTCGAGCTCGACGCCGACCCAGCCGCTGCTCTTCATGCTGGCGGCCATGTGATCCAGGCAGTCCTGCGTGCTCATCGTGCACTTGCCGTGGTCACCTGCGAACGCCGGCAGGATGGCGATCATCGCTACCGCGACGAGAATCAGCCAGATATGACGGTGCATGGGACGGACCTCCATGGGAAAGGGGGAAACCTTCCGGAAGGGGAAACTGGACTGCCCCGCGATCGATGGTCGCCGACTGCTGTACTCGGTGGGATTCGTAGTGGGGGAACCGCTCGATCGTAACCTTGTCCACCGAAGGCCTGGGCAGTCCATTGTTTCACCCTTCCAAGGACTCAACCGCGCGGAAGTGTACGGGGAACGGCTGTAAATGTCGCCAAGGTCGAGGTAAAAGGATGTCTCGAATGTCAACAATTGTAAACGCCTCCTCCCGGTGCTCCTGCGGGCCGACCGGCGGGGTATAGTGGGCTCTGCCGGACAGGCGGAGATGGGATCGCCCGCAACCTTCCTCAAGAAGCACACACTCTGGGTCGGCTTCCTGGCCGTCCTGGCGCCGCTCCTCGTCATGCTGGGACTGCAGTTCGTCTGGCTGGCCCGCCTGAAGCAGGTCTCGGCGCTGGCGCAGAAGGCGGCCCACACGAACTACCTCGAGGCGGTCGGCACGGAGGTGCAGTTCCACTACCGCTCGGCGGCCGAGCGCGCGCTCAACATCCCGGCGTCGCTGTTCAGGCAGGGGCGTCTCGACGAGGTGGCCCTCTTCTGGAAGAAGAAGCCGGTCGACGGGGTGCGGCGCCTGTTCCTCGTCGACTTCACGCGGGATCGGTTCGGGAACTACTACGCCTACGAGCCGGCGCGCGGAGGCCTCATCCCCTTTCCCGCCTCGGACGAGGCGCTGGCGGTCATCGTGGCGTGCACCCCCCTCCAGGTGCTGAGCTACCGGGGGGGCGTGGCGCCTTCGCAGGCGCTGCGGGTGGACGAGCGCAACCCGGAGTACCGGATCATCTTCAATCCGATCACGGACGACGCGTCGCACGTGGTCGGCATCGCCGGTCTCATCCTGGACGAGGCCTACTTCCGGGACACGCTTCTGCCCGCGGTCATCAAGAAGGCGCTGCCGGAGTTCTTCCCGGGCACGGGAATGGGCGACCTGGCGGTGACGGTGCGCGACGCCTCGGGACGGGCCGTGCTGGCGACGGCAGGGGAGTCCGACCACGCGGAGTCGGCGACCTCCCGCTTTCCGTTCGTGTTCACCGACTGGACCATGAGTCTGCACAGCCCCGGATCGACACCCGAGCAGTGGGCCAGCGCGAATTTCATGTTCAACGTGACGCTGTCCGTGCTCCTGGCCGTCGTCCTGATGGGGGGCATCGGGCTGGCGCTGCGCACGGCGAACCGGGCGATGCTCCTGTCGGAGATGAAGTCCGACTTCGTGTCGAACGTGTCGCACGAGCTGCGCACTCCGCTCGCGTCGATAAGGGTGTTCGCGGAGCTGCTGCGGCTGGGGCGCGCGCAGGCCCCCGGGAAGGTGCAGGAGTACGGGGAGTACATCGAGGCGGAGAGCCGCCGCCTGTCGCGGCTCATCGACAACATCCTGGACTTCTCGCGCATCGAGTCGGGGCGGAAGGAGTACCGTTTCGCGGAGTCCGACCTGCGCGAGGTCGTGGCGGCGACGCTGCGCACGTTCGAGACCCATCTGAAGCACAGCGGCTTCCGCATCACCGCCGAAGGGCTTGCCGGGCCGCTGCCGCCGATGTCGATCGATTCGGATGCGCTGGCGCAGGCGCTGCACAACCTGCTCGACAACGCCGTCAAGTACTCCGGCGACTCGAAGGAGATCACGGTCCGGCTGGCGGGACGGGGCGACGCCATCGTGCTGTCGGTCTCCGACCGCGGCATCGGCATACCGCGCGGCGAGCAGGAGAAGATCTTCGACCGCTTCCACCGCGTGGGCACCGGCCTGGTGCACGAGGTGAAGGGGAGCGGGCTGGGGCTGTCGATCGTCAGGCACATCGTCCAGGTGCACGGCGGACGCATCGAAGTCGCGAGCGAGCCGGGGAAGGGGAGCACGTTCTCGATCGTGCTGCCGCTGCGGGCCGGGCGGACCGTCGCCGCCGCCCGGACGGAAGACCCGGCCGGCACGGCACCCGCGGCGGAGCACGGGACCGCGCCGGCGCCGCGGACGGAGGGCTGAGATGCCGAAGGTGCTGATCGTCGAGGACGACGACTCGATGATCGCGGCGCTGCGCGACGGCTTCGAGTACGAGGGGTACACGGTCGCGATGGCGCGCGACGGCGCCGACGGCCTGCGCCAGGCGACCGAGTCGGCCCCCGACGTCATCATCCTCGACGTGATGCTGCCGAAGATGAACGGCCTGGACGTCTGTCGCGACATCCGCAAGGCGGGGAACATCGTCCCGATCATCATGCTCACGGCACGCGGCCAGGAGATCGACAAGGTGCTCGGTCTGAAGCTGGGGGCGGACGACTACGTGACCAAGCCGTTCGGGTTCCTCGAGCTGATGGCGCGCGTCGAGGCCGTCCTGCGCCGGGCCTCCGGCCGCGCGGCGCGCGTCGAGGCGTACGAGTTCGGGGGCGTCAAGGCCGACTTCAAGAAGGGGGAGGTCAAAAGGAACGGCAGGCTCCTCGACCTCACCGCGCGCGAGCTGCGCTTGCTGCAGTATTTCGTCGAGCACCGCGGCGAGGTCGTCGGGCGCGACCAGCTGCTCGACGCCGTCTGGGACTACGACGCGGCCCCCCTCACCCGCACGGTGGACATGCACGTCGCCAAGCTGCGCAAGAAGATCGAAGACAAACCCGCCCAGCCCCGCTTCCTCGTCACCGTGCACGGGATGGGGTACAAGTTCAACGGCTGACTCGTCCCGGACGCGCGGCAAGCATTTTTGCGCCGGATGTGGCATGCTGCGCCCAACACTTCGTGAAACCGGGCGGGTCTGGCCGCGCGGTTTCCGGTTCTCCTCACTTTCTGATTCGCGACGCCGGTGGTGGTCTGCTGCCCGGCGCGCCATGACATGGGGTGATCATGGACACGATCGGTCCCCTCATCCTGTTCGTCGTCGGCTGCGTGCTCGCCGGTCCCATCCTGGCGCTTGTGGCCCTGGCGCGGATCAGACGGATGGCCGGGCTCCGCGAGCCGGAGAGCGGGACGGAGGCGCATCTCGACGCCATCGACGCCCGGGTGGCTACGCTGTCGAGGCGCGTCGCGGCGCTCGAGCGCTCGGCGAGCGCCGGGACGGGTGCCGCGCCGGCCGTGGCGAGACCGGCCCCCGCCCCGATGCCGCCGCCCGTGTCACGGCCGCCGGCCATCCCCCCGACGTTGGACGGTCGACCGCCGGATGCGCCGCCGCCCGGACCGGTCCCGCGCGCGACCTCGCGCCCCGCGACGCCGCGGGAGCGGGTCATCTACGAGAGCGCGCCCCCTTCCTTCACGCCGCCCAGGCCCCCCACGGCGCCGATCGACTGGGAGCGCTGGATCGGGATCCGCGGCGCGGCGGTCGTGGGCGCGGTCGCCCTCGGTCTGGCGGGGCTGCTGTTCTTCAAGTACTCCATCGAGAAGGGGCTGATCACGCCCGAGATGCGTGTCGTGTTCGGCACGTTCACGGGGCTCGGGTGCCTGGTCGGATCGGAGTGGCTGCGGTCGCGCGGCTACCGGCAGACGTCCGAGGGAATCTCCGGCGCGGGGGTCGTGATCCTGTACGCGGCGTTCTGGGCGGCCCACGTTCTCTACGGGCTCATCGGCCTGCCGCTGGTGTTCGGCCTGATGGTGCTGGTCACCGCCGCCTGCTGCCTTCTGGCCGTGCGCCACTCGTCGCTGCTCGTCGCCGTGCTCGGGCTGGTCGGAGGGTTCGCGACACCGATCCTGCTGGCCAGCGGCACCGATCGGCCGATCGGACTGTTCGGGTACGTCCTGCTCCTGGATCTCGGTCTGCTCGCGGTCGGGCGGAAGGGCGCCTGGCCATCGCTCGGCGTTTTGTGCCTTCTCGGGACCGTGCTCATGCAGGGGCTCTGGATCATCGCGCGCATGGGGCCGGAGCGGCTGTTCCTGGGTCTCGTCATCCTGGCGGTGTTCGCGTTGCTGTTCGTGGTTGCCGGTCGTCTCGTCGGCGGCCGCGCGCCGAGCGGAGGCTGGCTGTGGAGCCAGGTCGGCGCCATCCTGTTCCCGTTCGTCTTCGCCCTCTACTTCGCCGGCCGTGTCGAGATGGGGCCGCACCTCTACCCGATCGCGATCCTGCTGGGGCTCCTGAGCGCCGGGGCCTGCTGGGTCGGACGCGAGCAGAACGTGCGCTCCCTCGGGACGGGGGCGGCCGCCGCGAGCCTCGTGGTGACCGCCGTGTGGCTGCTGCAGCACACGCTGACCACGGCGCTCGCCTGGGAGACGGTCGGGGTGACGGTGGGGCTGTCGGCGATCTACCACATCTTCGTCGAGATCGATCCGGAGCCGGTCGACCTCGCGGGCCCCGCGCCCGCCGCGCTCCTGGCGGCGGGCGGCTACTTCATCCTCCTCCTGTTCGCGGCGGGTGGTTCGGAGGTGACGATCGTCCCCTGGGTCGCGGGCTGGACCGCGATCGCGGGCCTGCTGTACCGCCACGCCGCCTTCCCGGAGCGGGGCGCCCTGCAGATCGCGGCCGCTGCCGGTCTCGGGCTCGGCCTGTCCATCCTGCACCTCTGCCACCACGGAAGCCCCGTCTTCCCGCCGGCCGGGATGTTCCTCGCCCTCTTGGTCACCTTCTCGGTCCTGCTGCAGCTGGTCGCGCAGCTGCGCCGGGACGAGGAGGTGCGCCTCTTCGCCGACCGGGCCGCGGGAACCCTGCCGCTCCTGCTCCTGGTGTTCCTGGCCTTTGCGCGGTTCGCGCTGACTCTCGAGGCGCTGCCGGCGCTCGGGAGCGCACTCACCCTGGGCGTCCTGGCGATGACAGCCGCGACGCGGCTGGCGAAGGGGGCCTGGTATGCCGCCGCCGTCGGCGCGACACTTCTTGTACACGTCAGCTGGACGTTCGGACGCGGAGGATGGTGGAGCGGTCCGCCGGGCGGGGAGCTCATGGCCTTCCTGGTGCAGGCGGGGGCCGTGGTCGTGTTCACAGCCTGGCCGCATCTGGCCGTGAGACGGTTCTCCGGCGATCGATTCGCCTGGTACGCAGCCGCCCTCGCCGGGCCGCTCTGGTTCCCATCGTTGAGACGTCTGTTCGTCCTGACCTTCGGCGACACCGCGATCGGTGCTTTGCCGATAGCGCTCGGCGCCTTGTCCCTTGTCGCGGCGGACCGCGCCCGCCGGGCCTGGCCGGCCGCGGATCCGATCCGCCGCAGCGCCCTGGTGTGGTTCTCGGCGGTGGCGCTGGGTTTCGTCGCCGTCGCCATTCCACTGCAGCTCGAGAAGCAGTGGATCACGATCGGCTGGGCGCTGGACGGGCTGGCCATGCTGGTGCTCTGGAAGCGGCTGGATCACCCCGGCCTCAAGTATCTCGGCCTGTCGCTCCTGGGCGCGACGAGCGTCCGCCTCGTGGCCAACCCCGCGCTCCTCGGGTACTACCCGCGCTCGAGCGTGCGGATCGTCAACTGGCTGATGTACACCTACTTCGTCCCGGCGGCGGCGCTCCTGGCGGCTGCTGTGCTGCTGAAGCCGCTCGAGATGAAACGAACGCGCCCCTGGGAGAAGGATCTCTACTCCTGGGGTCACCAGGTCGGCGCCATCGGCTCGGCGCTGGCGGCGATCATCGTGATCTTCGTGTGGATCAATCTCGCCATCGCCGACTGGTTCGCCACGGGCGAGGTCCTGACACTGCGGTTCGGCGACGAGCCGGCGCAGCGGCTGACGGTGTCGATCGCCTGGGGGATCTACGCGCTCATCCTGCTCGGCTTCGGGATGGCGCGCGACTCGCTCGGGCTGCGCTGGATCAGCCTGTGCTTCCTGCTGGTGACGATCGGCAAGGTCTTTCTCTACGATCTCGGGGCGCTCCAGGATCTGTATCGCGTGGCGTCGCTCGTCGGGCTCGCCGTGTCGCTGATCCTGGTGTCGCTCCTGTACCAGCGCTTCGTGTTCCGCAAGGCGCCGCAGGAGAGACCATGAAGCGGACCTGGGTCGCCGCCGTCCTGGTGTTCGCGGCGGCCCCGGGTGCGCGGCCGGTGCTCTCCGAGGGGACGCAGCCGGTCGAGCTGCGCCGTCTCTTCCCGCAGGAGGCGCAGGTGACGGTCGCGGGCGGCGGCCTGTCGCGGCTGGTGCTGCCGCCGGCGATCCTGACGGCCTGCCGGCCCGATCTGTCCGACCTCCGGCTGTTCGACGCGCAGGAGAAGGAGGTCCCGTTCCTGGTGGACGCCGGGGCGGGGAAGCCGGACGGAGTCGAGATCACCCAGCGCTTCGAGCCGCGCGTGCTCGACGCCGCCCGCGCCGAGATCCGGCGGCAGAGCGGCCCGCCGCTGCGCCGGGAGACGCTCGAGATCGGCCTGCCCGCCGCCTCACCGCAGACCGGCTCGTGGGTCCTGGTGGTGGAGCCCCGCCAGGGGGAGTTCGTGGCCCGGGTCAACGTCGAGGGGATCGGTGCTTCGGGAGAGAAGACCGGCCTGATCGCCGACGGATCGGTCTTCCGGCTCTCCGGAGCGCGCTCGGCCGAGAAGCTGCGACTGCCGCTGCCGCCGTTCCGCGGAGCGCGTCTGCGCGTCGTCTTCGAGACCGAGCACCCGTTCTGGCTCGAGCCGGGGCTTAGGCTCGAGAGCGCCCGGGCGATCGAGCGCGGCGGGCAGATCGACGTTCCGCTGGAGGTCCTGTCCTCGCGCGGCGCCGAGGGGCGGACGGTCGTCGATCTCGCCCGCGCGCGGGGGGTCGTGCCGGATCTGCTGCGCATCGAGACGGCCACGCGCACCTTCGACCGAAGAGTCCAGGTGCGGGACGACGGACCGGGCGGCAGCGGCGCGGTCCTCGGGTCGGGGACGATCTTCCGCGTCGAGGCCCTCGTCCCGGTCGGCGAGCAGGAGGTGGCGCTGCGGGCCGCGCGCGGAGACCGGCTGCGCGTCGAGATCGACGACGGCGACAGCCCGTCGCTGGACGACCTCGCCTTCGCGGCGGTCATCCGGCAGCCGTCGCTCATCTTCTCCGCCGGCGCGGGGCGCGGGAACGAATCGTTCGGCACGCTGCGCTTCGGCGGCGGGCGCGCGCACGCGCCGCGCTACGATCTGGCCGGGCTCCTACCGCCGCCTGCTGCCACCGTGACCGGCAAGCGCGCCGAGGCGGCGGCTCTGCTGTACGACCCCGCGGCCGTCCATGTGGCGCGCCTTGGCGACACCCGGCCGAATCCCGCCTACGACGGCGCCCCGGCGCTCGCCTTCGCCATGCGTCCCGGCGCCGCGGTCGACCGGCGCCTGTTCAGCCATCTGAGGAGCCTCACGGTCCCGGCCACCGCCGAGGGGCTGTCGCGGCTTCGGATGGGGCCGGCGGACCTCGCCGTCCTGAGCGACGACCTGTCCGACCTGCGGGTCGCCGACGACGACTCGCGACAGTGGCCGTATCTCGTCGAGCGCGAGGCGGCCACCGACCTGGTGCCGCTCGAGGTGGACGGACCGAAGAGCCGCGACCGGACGTCGCGCTACACCCTTCGGCTGCCGGTCTCACCGATGCGCATCGACCGCCTGATCCTCGATACCGGCGCCGGGTTCTTCGACCGCGGGTTCAGCCTCGAGGGGAAGACCGCCGACAAGAAGGAGGAGACGAATCTCCTGCGCGGCCGCCTGACGCGTCCCGTCGACGACCCGCGTCCGGTGAGCGTCGCCGTTCCGCCGGTGCGCCTGGCGTCGATCGATCTGGTCGTCGAGGATGGTGACGACGCACCCCTCGAATTCCGGTCCGCTCAGGCGCGCGTCGTCCTGCCCGAGGTGTATCTCACGGCCCCCGAGGGGCGCTACGCCCTGCTGCTCGGCGCGCCCGACGAGGACCCGCCGCGCTACGAGCTGGAGCGGGTTCGCGAGGTCGTGCTGGCGGTGAAGGCCGCGCCGATCGCGGCCGGGCCGCTCGAGGCGAACCGGGATTACAGCCTGCACGCCCGGCTGAAGGGGCAGGGGTACCGCCAGACCGCGCTGCTCTGGACAGCGCTCTCCGCGGCGGTCGTGGTTCTGGTGATCATGACCCTGCGCCTGGCGCGCCGCGAGACGCCGCCGGCGGCGTGAGCCCGCCTACTTCTTCTCGACCTTGAACGGCGCCGACGCGGCGAGCAAGCGGAACCCGTCATCCAGCATCATACGGATCTCGTAGGTCCCCGGCGGCAGCGGCCAGCTCGCGTATCCGACGGGGGAGCTCGCGGTGAAGAAGGTCGTCCCCTCGATGGTGTTGTGCGTGTACTCGTAGAGCATGTAGTGCGTGTTGCCGCACGAGCCGGCCTCACAGGTCGGATCGTTGGGATTCGTGTCCGAGGCCGGCGAGAAGATGCCGAGCCAGTCCCAGCGCATGCCGGGGGCGTTGGTCCACGAGACTCCGATCGGCTCGCCGGGGGCGTACACGCTCTTGTCCGTGGCGACCGTGATCGGCGCGCCGGGAGCGTAGAGCCAGAACGGGCTGCGCGACACCACGCCGCGACGCGTGTCGAGAAGCACCGCCTCGTAGGCGCGCGGCGCAAGGCCGGCGGTGGAGAAGACCACGCTGCCGTCGAGGGGGGCCCCCGCCCCGGTCGAGCGCGCCTCGACGACGGTCGCCGCGCTGCCGCCCGCCGGGACGATGCCGACCCGCTCGCCGGTCTTCCCCTGCGCGTGGAAGGTGATCGTGACGTCGTCCCCCACCGTCAGCCGCCGGTTCGACACCGCGACCAGGACGGGGGAGGTGCCCGGCGTCACCTCGAAGGTCGAGACGACGCCGCGGTGGTCCGTCGGGTAGGGGTTCATGGCGATGTCGACGTCGGGTCCGCCGACCTCTCCGACGATCTGGCTGCCGACCGCCGTCGCCGTTCCGGTCGACAGCACCCAGTCGATGCGGTCGTGAACCTCGTTGGCGACCGACTCTGGGCCTCCCGGCGTCCAGGTGAACCCGGGGACGGCCACCGGATCGGGATGCGCGACGCGGTACGAGTCGCGGAACCCGGCGGCGGCGAGCGCGGCCCCCACCGGCCAGACGAACGGGTAGTGCACGACGTCGCGCACCGCCGCGACCTCGGGAGTCCAGTCGAGGTGCGACGGAGTATTGAAGTCCCCCGTCAGGAACACCGGAATTCCGGCCGCCGCCAGCCCGGGCAGACGCGCCAGCTGGTCCTGGATCGCCGGCAGGCGGAGCGATTCCTCCAGCGCCCGGACCTCCTCGGCCGGAGCGCCGTCGCGCACCAGGTACGGCCCGTACGGATCGGACGGGAGGTGCACGTTGGCGAGCGCCACGACCCTTCCCCGCTGCAGCGCCGCGAAAATGTAGATGCCCGCGGCCCCCGGAGGATCGATCAGCGGGTAGCGCGAGATGATCTGCATCCGCTCGCTGTAGTAATAGCCCAGCGCCTCCGCGATCGGCCGCGTGTCGTGCTCCGCCTCTTCGATGCCCACGACGTCCGGGTTCGCGGCGCGGATCGTCTCGATCACCTGGAGCAGCGTCTCCGGGCAGCCGTGCGGACGCGAGCAGAAGTTCATGTTCGTCAGGTTCAGCTCGTTACCGCCATAGAAGATGTTGATGGTCATGACGCGCAGCCGGATCGGTTGCGCGGCCGCCGCCGCGCCGCCGGCCGGCGAATCGCCCGCCATCCAGGCGATCGTCAGGATGAATGCAAGGATCGGCACGGCCCGTAACGTGTTTCGAGTCATGGAACGCCCCCACGAATGAGTTCAGCCAAGTTTGCCGTCAGTCTACCACCGCGCGGCTAATTCCCCCTTTCCCAGTCGCCGTTCGTTGCGATACCACGCACCCAGCTCGGGTCGGCCCAGGCGCCAGAGGACCCCGATCGGCGCCGTGCCCCGGCACCTGGCGAGACCGCCGTGCTCGCCGCGGGCGTGGTGGAAGCGGCAGAGACAGACGCGGTTCGAGAGATCGTCGGCGCCCAGGTGCGAGCGATAGATCAGGTGATGGTCCTCGAGATTGCGGCGCGACGTGCAGGCGGGGGCGGAGCAGCGCCAGCCGTCGCGGATGTAGACGGCATCGCCGTGCCGTCGAGGCGTCGCAGATCCGGAGGGAGCGCCCCGGACACCTGCCGCGGCACGCTCGCGCGTCTCTGACCTGGCCTCGCCGTCCCAGGTGAAGACGAAGTCCTCGAGGAGCGAGAGCAACCCGACCCAGGCGGGGACGCGGCGGCCGCGCGTGGAAAACGTCCGGGCCGCGAGGGTCGACGGACGCGCCTGCTCGTCCGGCCACGGCTCGTCCCAAGGGACGCGTCCGACTTCGTCCGACAGCCGACGGCGCGTCGATTCGATGACGACGAGCAGATCGTCCGCGAGCTCGTGCGGGAGGCGGAGGCGCAGGAAAACGTCCGGGCTGGAAGGCGGCGCCCCGCCCGGCCCCCCCACCGCCAAGGCGCCGAAGCGAAGGACGCGCGCGCGGGCCGTCCCCGGCTCGCGGCGGAGGGAGGCGTGCCACTCGGTGTCGTCGAGAGGGTGGGGCGCGGGGCGTGACGGGTCGATGAACTTCCGACGCCCGAGCGCGCGGGCCTCGTCGCGGAGGCGCTTGACCGTCGCCTCCTCGGCGCGCGCCAGCCAGGCGGCCTCGGTCGCGCCGTCGACGGGGCCGTCGCCGAGGATGCGCAGCACCGTCAGGGTCGCCTCGAGGCCGACGCGGCCTTGATCGTAGGCGGCGCGCAGGCGTGGGAAGCGTCGCAGTGAGCGGGCGACGCGGACGCGGTCTTCGGCGTAGGTGCGCGTCAGGCCCAGCCGTTCCTCGGCGTAGTGGCCGGCGCCCGCGAAGCGAAGGCGCGGCCAGGCGCCCCGCTCGGCCAGCTCCGCCAGCAGGCGGCCGAGACGGCGCTCGAGATCATCCTCGAGGAGAAGGATCTCGCGGACCTGCGCGTCCAGATCGGCGGGGCCGCCGCTGCCGGCGGTGCTGGACAGATCGTCAAGACGCGCGAGGCCCGCGCCCGCGAGGTGCAGGGCCCACGAGGCGGGGGAGGACCGGGACAGATGATGCCAATTCCCGGTCGAGCGGGCGAGAGCCGCCTCGACCCGGACGACGTCGGGACTACGCCGCAGCGCGACCCGGTCGAAGTCGCCAAAGAAGGAGCCGGAGGTGGCGCCGTCCGGCCGGGCCGCGTCGGCCTTCCGTCCGTCCGGCGCTTCCGGAGGCGAGGCGCCGGCGAACGCCTCGGCGACGAGCGCCTCGACGAACGAGGTCACGCTCGCCTGCGCCCCCTCAACGGCACGATACAGGTCGACCGACTCGTCGAACGCGGCAACGAGCGGCGCCGGCACGGGGATACGCACGAGCGAGCGATCGGCCGGGTCGTCGTCGGGAGCGTCGGCGCCACCAGGTCCCGCGTCGGGCATGCCGGCGGGCGCAGGGTCGGTGGTCGGAGCCTGCGCACCCGGCGGCCATGCCGAGCCGGCGTCGCGCGCCTGCCGCACCGCCTCGCGGAGCTCGCGGATGGAGACCGCGCGCGCGAGAGCGATCCAGGCTGCGAGCGAAGCGGGAGAGGCGGAGCGTCCGATCAGGAGAGCCGCCACCCGGCCGAGCGGCACCGCACCGTCCTCGCCCGCGAGCGCCTCGGCCAGCCCGGGAAGCGACGACAGCGCGTGCCCCAGGCCGGCAAGGTCCCTGACCCAGCGCCCCGACCGGCCGAACCGCTCCCGCGCGTGATCGTCCAGGCGCGCGAACCCGAACGCCGACCACGCCCCGGCCTGCACGAACGCCGCGGCGACGCGGGCCAGAAGGGGCGCGAGCCGGTCGAGCGCGCTCCGCAGCGACAGCGCAAGTCCATCGGCGTGCAAGAACGACTGCTCGACGGGGCAGGTCGCAGGGGCGCCGCGCTCGAGATAGGCCCGAGGGGCGCGGTCCTCTTCGGCAGCGCCCGACCGATCTATGGATCTCGGGACTGGCCTTGGTTCCGCGACAGCGCCGCCCGCCGAGCGCGCACCCCGCTGGAGCCGAGGCGCCCGATAGGACTCATTCGCCTCATCCCTGCAGGCGAAATCCCTCGGCTCGAAGCGGTGCTCCTGCCTGTTGCGTGGCGAGCGAGAAGTCCCGTACCGCACTGCGGACGCGGCATCCGCGAGGACAGACGTGGCTTCGATCACGTCGCGCCTCCGCTGCGCCGGAGCGCAGAGGGAAAGCAGTCATAATCGGGAATCCAACGCTCGATCGCGGGGGCGGAAATGTGCGATCGAGCAGCGTCACTATCCAGGGTGTAATTTACGCGATGGCGATCGCGGAGTCAATGAGTTTCTCTGAAATTTCTTGCGCCGGCGCGGACCATGCGTCGTTCGACGCGCCAACACAGCGGCGCATCGAGCGGCGCCGCTGCCGGAATGCATCGGCGTCGCCTGGGCTACCCGAACCCGTGTGTGCTAGAGTGCGGCCAGAGTTGAACAGTCCCATGTTCATGATTCACATCAGGCGCGCTCGATGTCTGCTGGCAGTCGCGAGCGCGATCGTCTGCCTCTCGTCTTCCGTCCACGCGGGCAGGACGCCCGAGACCGGCGAGGACCGCCAGCCCAGGAACATCTACGAATTGTGGCGCTCGTTCGACCATACCTTCCAGCGCGTCCTGACCCGCAACGAGCTCGAGCAATATCGAAATCGCAGTCCCGAGCAGATCAAAGAAGAGGACCCCGAGCTCTACGCAAGAATCAGTCAGGACGTGAAAGCCTGGACCATTCTTTGGATTCATCATGTGAGGACAGCGCTCGTACCTATTCCGGAAAAACGCATGGAGACCGCGCATCGGACCGCCGAACGGGTGGACTCGATCCTGAGACAGCATTTCAAGGAGCAAGGGTGGCCGTACAAGCCCCTGGACGTCGTGTTTCTTCCGCCGCAAGTCTTTCTCGACGAGGCGCACAGGGGAGACCTCACCGCCGGGATGTTCATCCCGTTCTACCCGGATTCGATTTTCGTCTCGGTCGACTGGCCGATTCCAATCGAGCTGGTACTGACGCACGAGATCCTGCACTACAACAAGACAGGGGATGTGTTCGGTCTTCCTTTGGAGGAGGGGCTCGCGGATATCGGCGCGAGGTATCTGGTCGTGAAGTACGACCTCCTGACCGCGTACTCCCTGAGGCGCGTGGACACCTATCCCATCGAGCGCAAGGGAATCGACCTGGTCCTCGATGAGATGGGCAAGCGAACGGGGAAGAGTCATGATGAAGCGGTCGACATGTTCCTGGGAGCCCTGCTGACGGGGAATCAGGACAGGATGGAGGAGATTTTCGGAGCCGAGACGTGGCAGCGGGTGATCAAGCTGTCGAACAGCCGGGGGGATTGGCAGACACACCGGATCAAGGCTGCCCTCGGGAAATAGGACAGATTCATCCGGGTCCGTCAGGCACACACGGAGGAGACCATGAAGGCAGCCGTCATCAGCAAGGCCGGCGGACGCATCGAGATCGAGGAGCGGGAGCGCCCGGTGCCCGGACCGGACGAGGTGCTGATCCGGGTGCACGCCTGCGGCGTGTGCCACGGCGACCTCATGGTCCGCGACGGACACTTCCCGTTCGTCCGCTATCCGATCGTGCCCGGTCACGAGATCGCAGGCGCGGTCGAGGCGACGGGGGAGCGGGTCGGCACCCTGACGCGCGGGGCGCGGGTGGGGGTGTCGGCGCTCTACTCCTCGTGCGGCGCCTGCCCCCAATGTCTCGGGGCCGACGAGTTCCTCTGCTCCAGGCTCGAGTTCACCGGAGTCACGAAGGACGGCGGGTACCAGGAGTACATGCTGGCCCCCGCGGCTTACGTGGCGTCGCTTCCTGAGGGACTCGAATTCTCCGACGCCGCCCCCCTGATGTGCGCGGGGCTCACCGTCTACAGCGGACTGCGTCACGCCGGCTTCCGGCCGGGGCACAAGGTTGCCGTGATCGGGCTCGGCGGGCTCGGGCACATGGCCGTGCTCTTCGCCAGGGCCATGGGAGGTCGGGTCGCCGTGCTGTCGACGAGCGCCGACAAGGAGGCCGAGGGGCAGCGACTCGGCGCCGAACGGTTCATCAACGTCAAGAAGTCGAAGCCGACGGAGGCGCTGAAGGAATGGGAAGGCGGACCCGACCTGGTGCTCGCGACCGCGCCGGACGCCGAAACGATGACGGCGGCGTTCCCCGGACTGGCCATCGACGGCACCATGATGGTCCTCGGCGCTCCGTTCGCGCCCCTCACCGTGAGCCCGTTCGACCTGATCATGGGCCGGCGGCGTCTCATGGGCACCCCGGCGGGCTCACGGAAGGACCTGCACGACACTCTGGCGTTCGCCGCGGCCCACGGGGTGCGACCGCGGGTGAAGCGCGCCTCGCTGCAGGACCTCGCGGGGGCGCTCGGAGAGATGGACAAGGGTCACATGCTGGGGAGGACCGTCGTCGTGATGCAGTAGGCGGCTGACGGAAGTCGAATGATCCGTCGGGAATTCCTGCGACCGCTTCCTGCGTATCACCGCCCCGAACCGCGCTAGAATCGTGCTCTCAGGAGCCCTCAAGGCATGCCCCGCACCCTCTTCGACAAGGTCTGGGACGCCCACTTGGTGCGCCCCGAGTCGGCCGACACGCCGGCGATCCTCTACGTCGACCTGCATCTCGTCCACGAGGTGACTTCCCCCCAGGCGTTCGCGATGCTGCGCGAGCGCGGCCGCACAGTGCGCCGCCCGGGGCTCACGGTCGCGACGATGGACCACTCGACGCCGACGACGCCGCGCGGGGCGGACGGGCGGATACCGGTCACCGACAGGGAAGCCGCGGCGCAGATCGATCAGCTCGAGACGAACTGCCGGGAGTTCGGGATCCGGCTGCACGCTCTGGGGAGCGAGCGGCAGGGGATCGTGCACGTCATCGGTCCGGAGCTGGGGCTGACGCAGCCGGGGATGACGATCGTCTGCGGCGACAGCCACACCTCGACGCACGGCGCCTTCGGCGCGCTGGCGTTCGGGATCGGCACGACCGAAGTGGCGCACGTCCTGATGACGCAATCTATCCTTCAAGCCCGGCCCAGCACGCTGGCGGTCAGGGTCGAAGGGCGGCTCCATCCGGGGGTGACGGCGAAGGACCTCATCCTGGGGATCATCGCGAAGATCGGCGTGGGAGGCGGGACCGGCCACGTGATCGAGTACGCGGGTCCGGCGATCCGGGTGCTGTCGATGGAACAGCGGATGACGGTCTGCAACATGTCGATCGAGGCGGGGGCGCGCGCCGGGATGATCGCGCCGGACGACACGACGTTCGAGTACCTGGCGGGGCGAACGCACGCGCCGCAGGGGGAGGCGTGGGAGCGGGCGCTCGCGGACTGGAGGCGCCTGCCGACCGACGAGGGGGCGGCGTTCGATCGCGAAGTCTCCATCGACGCCTCGGCGCTGGAGCCGATGATCACCTACGGCACCAATCCAGGGATGGCGGTGCCGGTTCGCGGCGCCGTGCCGTCATCCGACGGGCTGGCGTCCATGGAGCGGGCGCTCGGCTACATGGGGCTGCGCCCCGGGCAGCGTCTCCTGGGGCATCCGATCGATGTGGTGTTCATCGGCTCGTGCACGAACGCGCGGCTCAGCGACCTGCGGCTGGCGGCGTCGCTCCTGCGCGGCCGCAAGGTCGCGGCGAACGTGCGGCTGCTCGTGGTGCCGGGCTCGCAGCAGGTGAAGAGGGAGGCGGAGGCGGAGGGGCTCGACCGCGTGTTCCGCGACGCTGGCGGCGAGTGGCGCGAGGCCGGCTGCTCGATGTGCATCGCCATGAACGGCGACCAGCTCCGGCCGGGGCAGTACGCCGTCAGCACCAGCAACCGCAACTTCGAGGGGCGGCAGGGGGCCGGCGGGCGGACCTTCCTGGCCAGCCCGCTCACCGCCGCGGCCAGCGCCGTCGCGGGCGCGATCGCCGACGCGCGCGAGATGATCACGAAGTGAGCCGGTGGATCCTCACCCGATAAGACGCGCCGCGACCGATGCGACGCAGCGTCCCTCGAACTCTCCTTCGCGCTCGCGCACGATTTCGAGCGGAGCCACGAGCCGCCGCAGCTCTCCGGGCTGCAGGAGAAAGTCCGGGTTCGTGGGCTTGCCGCGCGCGGCCTGCGCCGTTGTGAACGTCTCGTAAATCAGAGTGCCGCCATTCCTCAATGACCGCAGCAGCGCCGGGAACAGGGGCCGGTGCAGGTAGTGGATGCCGAGGACGACGTCGTAGAGCCCCTCGCCCAGGTCGGTTCCCGGCGCCTCGAGATCGACGAGCTCTGCTTCGACCGGAAGCCCCAGGCGCGCGGCCGCCCGCCGCAGGCCCGCCACGGCTTCGGCGTCGCGATCGAGCGCGCGCACCTCGAGACCCGCGCCGGCGAGCAGCAGCGCGTGCCGACCACGGCCGCACGCGACGTCGAGGGCGCGACGGGAACGGGTCGCAGCCCCGTGACGAACGTCGGGCGGCGGTCGCAGCAGATCGGCATTGAGAAGGAGCCACGACGACGGTCCGACGACCGGGTCGATGTCGTGCGTCCCGAACTGCCGCGGCCCGGTCCAGCAGGACATCCCGCCCGTCATGTCGAGCACGCGCGGGAATCCGGCGGTCGCCAGGAAGCGCGCCGCCGTCCGGCTGCGGATGCCGTGCTCGCAGCAGACCAGGATCGGCGCCCCCTCGCGCAGCAGCGTGGCCGCGGCGCAGGCCAGAAGATCGAGCGGCAGTAGGATCGCGCCGGGGATGGTCCCGAGCTCGGCCCATTCGTCCGGATTACGCACGTCCAGGACGCGCACGGACCCGGACGCCACGAGGTCCGCAGCCGCGGCCGCAGGGACGCACTCGACCCGATCCAGATCCGTTCCAGCCAACTTGGAGTCTCCCGTGTTCCGGCACATTCTACCTGTCAGCGAGCTTCTTCGAGGCCGATCGATGCGCCGACCGCCCCGGGGACAAAGGTATTCCTCACTCTGGTTCTCCTGCTGGCGATCGGTAAGAAGAGCCTGGAGTAGCACGCTGAAATTGAAGCGGTCCGAGCTCGCGGAGCCGTAGCTCGACACCCACTCCATCTTCCGGCGGGCCGTTCGGCCTCGAGGCGCGGTAGAATCGGGCCCATGGACCCGATCCGCACCATCGCGTCGAGCTACGTCGTCCTGCCGATCGACAACATCGACACGGACATCATCATCCCGGCGCGCTTCCTGAAGGTCACCGGGAAGGCGGGGCTCGGGCGGCATCTGTTCGCCAACTGGCGGTACGCAGAGAACGGCTCGCCGCGCGCGGACTTCGTGCTCAACCGGCCGGAGGCGGCCGCGGCGCGCGTCCTGGTCGCGGGGGACAACTTCGGCTGCGGCTCGTCGCGCGAGCACGCGCCGTGGGCGCTCCACGATTTCGGCTTCCGCGCCGTCGTCAGCACGTCGTTCGCGTCGATCTTCCGGAACAACTGCCTGAAGAACGGTCTGCTGCCGATCGCCGTCGAGCCGGCGTATCACAAGAAGATGATCGAGACGGCGGGCGGCGGCGCGCCACCGACGGTCACCATCGACCTCGAGGCCCGCACGATCACCTTGGCCGACGGGACGCGCACGACCTTCCCTATCGAGCCGTTCCCTCGCTACTGCCTGCTCAACGGCATCGACGAGCTGTCCTTCCTCCTGCAGCAGGAGGAGACGATCTCCACATACGAGCGGCGCGACGCGAAGCCGCGCTGAGAACGCCTTCGGCGAATCCCCGGCGACGGGCTACGCGTCGATCTTGACGTGGCCGGGCTGGGACGCGACGCGGTCGAGCCAGGCCCGGATGGCCGGATAGCGCTTCAGGTCGAAGCCCCCTTCACCGGCGACGTGCGTGTAGGCGTAGAGTGCGATGTCCGCCAGACTGTAGCGTTCGCCGACGAAGAAGGTCCTGCGGGCGAGGTGCTTCTCCATCGCGTCGAGCGCGCGGTAGCCGGCGACCTGCCGGCGCTCCACCGCCGCCTGGTCGACCTGCGCGCCGCTGTAGTGGAGCCAGAACCTCGCCACCGCGATGTTCGGCTCGTGGTCGTACTGCTCGAAGAACTGCCACTGCAGCACCTGGGCGCGCTCGTAGCGGTCCTCCGGCACGTAACGCGTGCCGTCGCCGAAGTACCAGAGGATCGCGTTCGACTCGGCGAGCGGCCGGCCGTCGTCGAGGACCAGCGTCGGCACGCGGAGCGACGGGTTCAGCGCCCCGAGGATGTCGGGACGCTTCGACCTGTCGGTGACCGAGAGCTCGCGGCGTTCGTACTGTTTTCCGAGGTGCGCGAGAAGGAGCCGGACCTTGTAACAGTTTCCCGAGACCGCGCTGTCGTAGAGCAACATCGTCGTAGCCTCCTGGGGATCGAGGACGGAATTATACGACCCACCGGCTTGACAGCGTCAACATGCGAGTGTTAGATGCCGGGCAACCGCCTGTCACCCGGCGTCGTCCAACCGCTCGCGTCGAGGGAGGCTCCTGTGCCGAGGAAACGGGGAAAGAGCCGCGCTGCCAGGTCTCCAGCGGGAGCGGGTTCCGACGCGGAGAGGAAGCAGGTCGCTGTCCGAGTCGCTCAGCGGAGGTTCCCGGGGCTCGAGCCCGAGGTCGACATCAGCTCTCAGCTGGATGAGCCGGGAGAGAAGGCTACCGTCGCCGACTTTCTGAACGGGCCGGTCGCTGAATGGGTCGGGGTCACGTATCCCGCCTGGCGCTGGGCCGTCGTGACGGCCGCCGATTTCGAATCGATCACGACCGTGCGCGATTTCGCCTGGCTCTGCTACCGTCATCTCACCCCTGCCCCGACCCCCGCGCCGCCCGGATCGAAGGCGCCGGCGCTGGAATTCTCCTGATGCGCGCCTCCCCCGGGCGCCGGCATCGTCCGGGTGTGGTCATCGCTCATATCCTCGCGATGTGGGGATGGGCGGGGGTCGAGGTGGCGCGCGCGCAGCCGGCGGAGACCCCGGAAGAGAAGTTTCTGGGCGCGCAACCGGATGTGTCGAGGCGGGACCGGGTGAAGCCCTTCTCGATCACCATCGGACCCGAGGGGGCCGTCCTGCGGGGGGATGACACGTTTCTCATCGCAGACGGATGGGGCAGGAAGACCCGCGTCACGCCCTACGCCTCGGTCCTGGCCGATGCGAACTGGAGTCCTCGCCGGGATGCGCTCGACAATGCCTCGCTCACCCTGCGGCCGTCCGTGGGCGTCCAGAGAATCGGGCGACAGGGGGGTGGACCGGTTTCGCACGGCGCCTGGTTCTTCGCGCACCTGGATTTCCGGCAGCGCAAGGGAGACTTCAGGGATCCGATCTCGGGTGGCGTCCGGTCCGTGAACCAGACGATCCTCGGCGCGGGGGTCGAATTCAAGCTCACATCGCTGTACGAGGCCTACAGGAAGGCCGCCAACAGGACCGGCTACTTCAATGACTATCCACGAATCGATATCACCTACTACGGCGTGGCACGCAGCTCCGAGCCCGCCAACGACCTTCCCGACGGGATCGTCGACCACCACGTCCAGGTCGCCCTGCGGGGCGACTTACGGATCCCGGCGTGCTGGAGAAGGGAAGGGGAGAACAAGGTCTGTCCGCTGGTCCTGCAGGCCGACTACGCCGGCTCGAAGCCCACGGGAGGCCCGGAGAGAAAGTGGGACTCGCTCGGCACGGTGACACTCCAGTACGACACCGGGACGGAGATCAAGCCCGCGATCACCTACCGATCGGGGAGGGAGCAGGGGCTCCAGTACGACCGACAGCTGATCTTCGGGCTGCTCTGGGGGTTCGGAAGGAGCAGGTCGCCCTAGAAGCGTGTTTCGATGGCGCGAAGAGGATCCAACTGACCCTCGGTGGGCTCCGCTCAGCAGAACCACGGCTCGGTCAGCCGCGGCGGGCGCCCCTTGTCGTGCACGATCGGCGAGCGGGTCCCAAGGGGACGGGCCGCGGCGCGCGCCACGATGCGATCGAACGTGAGCCGCGGGTCCTCGCCGTCGAGCGCCGCCTTCTCGACCAGGACGCTCAGCTCCCTGTGCAGGAGGTCCATGCGTGGATCGGGATGCCGCCAGTCGTAGGTGAACCGCCCGGAGTCGAGCCCACCGAGGTGGGGCCGCATCTCCTTGTGATTCAGGAGCAGCGATCCGGGGGGGAGGAGGAGCCGGATCACGAGCTGCACCGGGTCGAGGTGATCGACGAGATCGTGGCGCTCGATGAACGCCAGGAGGCCCAGGTAATCGTCGAGACCGGTCCAGGGGGTGAACGGCACGAGCGACGGCCGCAGCGTCAGACCGGCGCTCCGGGTCAGTTCGATCGCCTCCTCGACGTCGGCGCGGGTGTGTCCCTTGTCCAGGATCGCCAGCACGCGGTCGTCGATCGACTCGACCGCCGAAACGACGAACAGGCAGCCGAGGCGGGCCATCTCCGGCAGCAGGTCGCGATGCTTCAGGAGGTGCTCGATCTTGGCCGTGAAGTCGAACGTCAGCGCCGGAAACTCGGCGCGCGCCGCCCGCAGGATCGCGAGGGAGTGGCCGGGGCCGTTCAGGAAGTCCGGATCGCCGAAGGTCAGATGCGTGGCGCCGGCGGAGACCTGGTTGCGGATGTCGGCCAGCACCACCTCGCGCGGCACGACGAAGAAGCGGCCGCCGTACACCGGCGGGATCGGACAATGCCGGCAGAAGTGCAGGCAGCCGCGGCTCGCCTCGGTCTGGCCGGCGAGGCGGGTCGCGCCGTCGTGCAGAAGGAGAGCGTAACGGTCCAGCGGCGGCAGCGAGGCGCGCCGCGGGACCGCAAACTCGATCCGGCGCAGCCACGGAGCCGCCGGGGGGCCCGCTCCGGCGGCGGCCGGCGCGACGTTGACCCCGTCGATCCCCCTCCCCGATCCCCCGCGGTCCAGGTCGGTCGCGAGGCGAACCAGCGGCTCCTCGCACTCCCCCCCGATGATGAAGTCGGCGCCGCGGTCGAACAGCGCCTCGGCGTTGAGCGTCGCGTACAGCCCGTACAGGAGGACGCGGCAGCCGGGACTGATGGCGCGGATGCGCTCGAGCGCCTGCACACCCAGACGCAGGGCGGTGTGCATCGGAACGGCGATCGCGGCCAGGCGGGCGGCTGCGATCGCCTCCGGGTCGAGGCGCTCCACGGCGAGGTCGATGACGGTGGGGGAGAAGCCGGCGTCTTCCAGAAGCGCCAGAGGAGACGCGAGCGACAGCGGCTGGCGCCCCATCTCGTAGGTCGAGAGGAGGACGACCGCGCCCCGGGCGCGCAGCACGGGCGGCCTACTTCGCGGGCTGGTAGTAGGGGTTGGATCCACCGGCGTGGTCGGTCTGGTCGATGACGCCGACGAGCTGCGGGATCTCTTCCTTGAGCGTCGTCTCGATTCCCTGCTTCAGGGTGACGTTGACCATGCCGCATCCCTGGCAGCCGCCGCCGAGCTTCAGGTAGGCGATGTTCGCCTTGACGTCCAGGAGCTCGACCCAGCCGCCGTGCGACGCCACGGCCGGGTTGATCATCTCGTCCAGGATCTTCTGGATACGGGTCTTGACTTCCTCGTCGCCCATGGATTCCATCAAGGTTCTCCTGCCGGGGATAACATGGCCCTATTATAGGGCCAATTCAAGGCGGAAAAACCGGCCCCGGTCGCCACGCGACCGCGTTCTACTCTAAAATGACCGGCGCATGCGAGCCCCTGCGACGATCCTGATCCTGGTCTGCGCGGCGATGGCGCACCTCGCCGCATCGCCCCAGCCCGCGCCGACGGCGAGTCCGGCGCCCACGCCGGCACCGTCCCCCTCTGCAGAGCCCTCACCCTCACCGGCCCCCAAGACGCCCGAGCCGGACCGGGTGGTGGTGCAGCACATCCTGGTGTCGTTCGGGGACAAGATCCCGGGCAAGAAGAGTGCGCGGACGGAGAGCGAGGCGCGCGAGCTGGCCGGGCAGCTCCTGGAGCGGGCGCGCAAGGGAGAGGACTTCGACGCGCTGGTGAAGCAGTATACCGACGACCAGCACCCCGGGATCTACGCGATGTTCAACCGGGGGATGCGTCCCCAGGGACGCGACGAGTACCCGAGGCAGGGAATGGTCCCCTGCTTCGGCGACCTGTCTTTCTCCCTGGCGCCGGGAGGCATCGGCATGTGCGAGCTCGACGCGACGCGCAGCCCGTACGGCTGGCACATCATCAAGAGGATCAAGTGAGATACGCCCCCTGGGCGGCGGGGCTCCTCGTCCTGGTCGTGGCGATCGTCGCGATGGCGGCCGTGGTCCTGCCGCAGAGCCCGCTCCGGACGGCCCACCCGTCCGAGCTGTGGGGGGAGTGGACGACGCCGCTGGGCAGGCCGGCCCCCTCTCCGGGCCCCGCACCGGCGCCCGGGACCTCCACCGCGTATCCCGCCGTCCCGCAGACCCCGGCCCTCTACGTCGTCGAACAGGAATCGCCGATCGTCGCCCCCGACGAGACGCTGGGCGAGGGGCTCGGGATCGAGACCCCGCGCGGCAAGTTCCAGGTGGTCCTGGCGAGGGGGACGCCGGTCCGCTACGCTCGGACGGTCACGTTCGGCACGGGGGCCGACGACCAGAAGGAGATCCGGCTGCACGTCCTGCGCGGGCGCTCCGGCACTCTGGCGCAGAATCGCTCGCTCGGCTGGGTGCGCATCCCGGACCTTCCTCCCGGTCCCAGGCGATCGACGCGGGTCGCCGTCACCTTCCAGGTCGTGGACCGCGCCATCGTCCTGGTGGCGCAGAACGTGGCGGACGGCCGGGCGCTGACGATCGAAGCGTCGGAAGCGCCGCCGGGATTCGGACCGTAGGGGATGATGGCGGGCGGGAGCGGGCCGGAGATCGTCTACTTCAGCGTGGACGTCGAGGCGTCCGGACCGGTCCCAGGGCTGTACAACCTCGTGTCGATCGGCGCCGTGCCGGTGACCCTCACGGGCGGCTCCCACCGCCCAGACACGGATCGCTTCTACGTCGAGCTGAAGCCGATCGGCGGGGCCTTCGAGAAGGAGGCGATGGCGGTCCACGGCATTTCGCGCAAACACCTGGAGGAGCAGGGGGCGGAAGCGTCCAGGGCGATGCGCGACCTGCGCGAATTCGTCGAGACCAGGCGCGGTCCGGGTCAGGCGCGCGCCGTCTTCGTCGGTCACAACGCCGCCTTCGACTGGTCCTACATCAGCTACTATTTCACCCTGTTCAAGATTCCCAACCCGTTCGGCTACAAGGCGCTCGACATCAAATCGCTGGCGATGGGCCGTCTGCGCATCGGCTGGTTCGAGACGAGCAAGGAGAACCTCGAGGCGCTGCTGCCGTCCGTGCCGCGGCAGGACCTGAGGCAGGCGCACCGCGCGGACTACGACGCGCTCTACCAGGCCCATATCCTGTGCGCGCTTCTCGACCTGCGCTGAACGAAGAGGGGCTGTAGAATACGCCGGTGGATGCGCTGCCGAACGTCGGGGAGTTCATCGTCTGGTTCGTCGTCTTCCTGTTCACGCTGACGGTGCACGAGGCCTGCCACGGCCTCGTCGCCTGGCTGGGGGGGGACAGCACGGCCTATCACGGCGGTCAGGTGACGCTCAACCCGTGGCCGCACATCCGGCGCGAGCCGGTGGGCACCATGGTCGTTCCGCTCCTCACCTTCATCACGTCCGGCTGGATGATGGGCTGGGCCTCGACGCCGTACGACCCGGAATGGGGCCGGCAGCACCCGAAGCGCCTGGCGGCGATGTCCGCGGCGGGCCCGGCTGGAAATCTGCTGATCGCGACACTCGCCTTCGTCGCGCTGAAGACGCTCCTGGCGTCGGGGGTGTTGGTGCCGCCCGAGCAGATCAATTTCCAGCGGCTGGTCGAGCCGAGGGTCGGAACGCCGGCTGAGTCGATTCTGTACCCGCTGGCGTTTCTGCTGTCGGTGGCCCTGAGCCTGAACGTCCTGCTCTGCCTGTTCAACCTCCTGCCGCTGCCGCCGCTGGACGGCGCCGGCATCCTGCAGGGCCTGCTGCCAGACAGGTACGGGAGTCTCATCGAGGGCCTGAGACGCAACCCGATGATGTCCCTGGTCGGCCTGATGATCGCCTGGCAGGTCATGGATGTCTTCTATCATCCCGCGTTCGAGGTCCTGTACCGTCTCCTGCACCCGGGGGTGACCTATGGCTAGCGGTCCGGGCGGGCGGAACGCGCTCGCGGCGGTCTGCGCCATGGCACTCCTGGCCGCGGGCCCGATCCAGTCCCAGCCGAAGAAGACGGCTCCTGCGGGCGACTGGCACACGCCGGCGGAGATCAGCGACTACGCGACGACGCCGCGCGACGCGGAAACGATCGCCTACGCGCGCCGGCTGCAGGCCGCGGCCCCCGGACAGGTCCGCCTGGAGACCTTCGGCAGGAGCGGCGAGGGACGCGACCTGTTCATCCTCGTCGTCTCCAAGGACGGGGTGTTCGATCCGGCGGCGATCCACAAGGCGGGCCGGCCGATCGTCCTGGTTCAGAACGCCATCCACGCCGGCGAGATGGACGGCAAGGACGCCTCCCTCGCCCTCCTGCGCGACATCGTCGTCACCAAGGAGAAGGCGGCGCTCATCGACCGCGCCGTGCTGGTCGTGATCCCGATCTACAACGTGGACGGCCACGAACGGTTCGGACCCCACAACCGCATCAACCAGAACGGGCCGCGGGAGACCGGCTGGCGGACGCAGGCGCGCAATCTGAATCTCAACCGCGACTACATGAAGGCGGACGCGCCCGAGACGCGCGCCTTCCTGCGCCTGTGGGCCAGGTGGCTCCCCGACCTGTTCGTCGACACCCACGTGACCGACGGCGCCGACTTCCAGTACGACACGACGTACTCGGTCGACACCGGGCCGGACGTCTTCCCGGCCCTCGCGGCCTGGAAGCGGGACGTCCTGGCTCCCTATCTTGAGAAAGTCGTGGGCGAGGCCGGCCACGTCATCTCGCCGTACATCAATCTGAAGAGCGACACCGACCCGTCGGAGGGGATCACGACGGCCCAGGACCAGCCGCGCTTCTCGACGGGATACATCAATCTGCAGAACCGCCCCGCCGTGCTGCTCGAGACGCACATGCTGAAGGACTACAGGACGCGCGTCCTGGGATCGTACGAGTTCCTGCGCGCTCTCATCCAGATCGCCAACCGGGACGCCGGAACGATCGTCGAGATGAACCGCGCAGCGGACGCCGCGACCATCGCCGCGGGCCGTTTGTATGACCCGGCGGCGCGCGTCCCGCTCCGCCTGCAACCGGACGGAACGACCGAGCCATTCACGTTCCGCGGGTTCAAGTCCCGCACCACTTCGAGCGACGTCTCGGGTGCGGCGCGCATCGAGTACACCCGGGAGCCGGTCGAGATGACCGTGCCGCGCGAGATCGGGCTGAAGGTCACGGTGGAGACCGCACCCCCAAGGGCGTACTTCGTCCCGGCGCAGTGGAAGGGGGTGATCGACGTGCTGCGGGCGCACGGCCTGCGCCTCCAGACGACGGAGCGAGCCTGGGAAGGGGAGGTCGAGACCTACCGCTGCGACGGTGCCGTCTGGAACGAGAAGCCGTTCGAGGGGCATCAGGTTCTGTTCAGCCCGGGGGAAGGGGGCGCGCGCCCGGGAGCGACGCCGGGAGAATGCATCCTGGTACACGCGCGGCTGCCGTTCCCGGCCGGCTCGGTGATCGTCCCGCTCGATCAGAGGGCGGGGCGCGTGGCGGTCCACCTGCTCGAGCCGCAGGCGCCCGACTCGCTCCTGGCGTGGGGCTTCTTCAACGCGATCTTCGAGCGCAAGGAGTACGCCGAGCCCTACGTGATGGAGAGCCTGGCGCGCGACATGCTCGCGAAGGACCCGAAGCTCCGGGAGGAGTTCGAGCGGCGCCTCGCCCAGGACAAGGCGTTCGCCGCCAGCCCCGAGGCGCGTCTCGAATTCTTCTACCGCCACTCGCCGTGGTGGGACCCGCGTCTCGGTCTCTACCCGGTGGGGAGGCTGGCCGGTCTCGAGGGGTTGCCAGAGAGGAGGGACATTCGATGACGCCACAGCCTGACGCGTTGGCCGAGAGGACCATCGAGCAGCTGGTCGACGGGTTGCGCGGCATTCCGGGGGCCGTCTTCACGCGCGAACGCGTGCTGCGGGAGATCGGCCGGACGGTGCTCGACCCCGGTTCGCTCGGGCCATACCTGTTCTTCCGGCGCAGTCACTACACGCGCAACCTGATCTTCCGCAACGACCTGTTCGAGGTCGTGGCGATCGGCTGGGAGCCGGCGCAGGCCTCGGCGATCCACAATCACCGGGGCCAGGAGTGCTGGATGGG
>DASQAT010000011.1 GCA_035635555.1 Candidatus Dormiibacterota bacterium | reverse complement strand
CGTGGCGATGGCGAGGTGGGCCTGCAGCCACAGGCGTCTTTTGCTGACGCACCAGGTACGGCGCCGCAGGCGCGCCAGGAAATGGCGCAGCCGGGCGTTCGTGTGGTTGATCGGGAACAGCGGGTTGCCCCGGTCGCGGCGGGCGGAGGCCGAGTGAGTGCGCCAGACGAAGCGAGCCCCGAGGAGCTCCCTGCCGAGCCGGCCGTACAGGGACTTCTGGTCCGACTCGAGAACGACGGGCGCGGCGTGAGCGAGGCTGCGCAGGCGGCTGAGGACTTCGTGCACGGCCCTATGGGACTGGGACGGGCGACGGCCGTGGAGAGCCTCGTGCTCGGCCCTGAGCCGCCGCTGCCTCGGGGTGAGCCGTCCCTTGCGCCGCAGCGGTCCGACGGCGGTGGCGACGATGAACAGGGAGGAGCGCTGGATGAGCACGGGGACGGTGACGGGCTGGTAGCGATTCGCCTCGAACGATTCGAGCTCGTCGAGCTGGAACGGACCGGGGATGCGTGCGGTGGCGAGGCGGTTGGCCTGGAACTGCACGGCGTGCCGGGCGAGCCAGGCGAAGCGACGCTCCACGGTGCGCCGCGCGACCCGCAGGACCCGGGCCGCCTGCCGCAGGCCGACGCAGGCGACCATGAGGTCGAGACAGGCGGCGTTGATGAACGGCTTCTTCTGGCTGCGGTCGGCGCGGAAGGTCTGGCGCGAGAAGCCGCGGCCGCACACCCTGCAGCGGAAGCGCGGCACGGTGTGGCTGCGGCACAAAGGATGATACGACCCGTCGCGCACGAAAAAACCCGGGTCAGGGCAAGAGTGGGCCCGGCACTCGGTATGCGGACAGCGGACTGGAACGAACACGGGAGCCTCCACGCGACGCGGGGAGACTCCCTGTAGAAAGAACCGTGCCGGGAGCGAGAAAACTCAGGAAGTCGTCAGCGACGCGTGATCGGAGCCCCTGCGGAGGCTCTCGAAGACCAGCCCCCGGCCGGACGTGAACAGGAGACCGCGCTTCCCGTCCTCATCCGGACGACCATCCGCACGCTTGTCGGGCATTTTCCCCAGAGAACCTAGAAAAGCGTCTTCTGGTCTCGTCGTCTCGAAACTTTCAGGTGTTCCAGTGCCCTGTCGGTGACACGCCGCCCGCGCGAAGTACGGTCGAGGAAGCCTATCTGCATCAGATACGGCTCGTACAGCTCCTCGATCGTATCGCGCTCCTCGCCGAGCGCGGCCGCGATGGTGTTCACTCCCACCGGCCCGCCTTCGAATTTCTCCTGGATGGTCAGGAGAATCTTGCGGTCCAGCTGGTCGAGTCCGTAACGGTCGACCTCGAGCCTCTCGAGATGGCGCTCGGCGACCGGACCCGTGATGCTCACGTCGTCCTCGACCTGGGCGAAATCGCGCACGCGCTTCAGGAGACGGTTGGCGATGCGCGGGGTGCCGCGGGAACGGCGGGCGATCTCCTCCGCCCCGGAGCGGTCGACCTGGATACCCAGGATGCCCGCCGAGCGCTCGACGATCTTGACCAGGTCGCCTGCGGGATAGAAATCCAGGTGATGCACGATTCCGAAGCGGTCCCGCAGCGGTCCGGTGAGGAGTCCGACGCGGGTGGTCGCGCCCACCAGTGTGAAGCGCGGGAGATCGATCTTGACGGTGCGGGCCATCGGACCCTGACCGATGACGATGTCGATGCGGAACTCCTCCATAGCCTGGTAGAGAATCTCCTCGAGGGTCGGCTGCAGGCGGTGAATCTCGTCGATGAACAGGATCGTGGCCGCCTCGAGGTTGGTCAGAATCGCGGCCAAGTCGCCGGCGCGCTCGAGCGCGGGACCGGAGGTGCTGCGCAGGCCCGTCCTCATCTCCTGCCCCAGGATGTGGGCGATGGTGGTCTTGCCGAGGCCAGGTGGGCCATAGACCAGCACATGATCGAGGGGCTCGTGTCGCTCGAGGGCCGCCTGGATGAAGACCCTGAGGTTGGACTTCATCGTCTCCTGGCCGATGTACTCGTCGAGAGTGCGAGGTCGCAGCCGCAGGTCGACGCCACGGTCATCAACATGACCGCCCGGATCGAGGAGACGATCGGCCGTCGGTCCGCCGGAGTCGAGAAATCCTCCCGGCGCATGCGGCGAGCCGGGCGGGGTCGTCGGAGCCGTCGCGAGCGGCGGGTGGCGGCGTCTTCCTTTGGACCGATCGCGCTCGCGGTCGTTCTGCAACGTCGTTCTCCTCGGGACCCGGGGCCGGCTTGCTTCGCGAGCCCCGCATGCGGGCTCGCGCTTTCAGCGGGACAGGATACGCAGCGTCTCGCGCAACAGCGCCTGGAAGGGCGGTGACGGCGCGTCGGCGGCCTTCAGGACGCGTCCGGCCGCATCGGCGGCGACACGCACATTGTAGCCGAGGTTGACCAGCGCGGAGACGAGATCCTGCCGGAGGTCGCTGTCCGCGCCGCGCGCGCCCTCCCCCGCCGCGGAGCCGGGCTCAAGGGAGGGACGCAGGGATTCGATCCGGTCGGCGAGGTCGACCACGATCCTCTCCGCCGTCTTGCGCCCTATCCCGGGGACGGAGGACAGACGAACGACGTCGCGCCCGCGCACCGACTCGAGCAGACTCGCTGCTCCCATCCCGGAGAGGACGGCGAGCGCGGTCCTCGGGCCGATGCCGCTGACCCCGATGAGCCGGGAGAAGATCTCCTTTTCGAACACGGTGTGAAATCCAAACAGCGCGATGACGTCCTCACGCACGTGCGTGTGGACGTGCAGCTCGACACGACTCCCAGGCTCGCCGAGCTCATAGTAGGTGGAGAGCGGGATCGACACCTGGTATCCGACGCCGCCCACGTCCACCACCGCGGCCCCGGGCTGCTTGTCGAGCAGCGTACCCGCCAGGCGCGCAATCATGCGGCCCTCCCCGTGGACTCCGCGATCCGCGACAGGTCCGCGGCCGTTTCAGTTTGCAACTCCTCTCCCCGACTCATCTGTAAGGCAGGTCCCCTGCCTGACCCCCGGTCTCGATTTCGGACCGCAACCTGAGCGCGTCCGGCTGCCGCGGGTTGATTCGGAGAGACTCGCGCAACGTCTCCAGGGCTTCCTCGTTGCGGCCGTTGACGTGCAGCGCGTAGGCCAGGGCGTTGTAGAAGGGCGGCACCCTCTGGCCCATGCCCTCCGCGTCCTTCACGAGCCGGCGGGCTCCCTCCAGATCGCGTTTCATCCCCAGGGCCACGATCAGGTTGGTCCGCGATTCCGGGTTGCGCGCGTCCTTGCGCAGGGCCATCTGCAACACCGTCACCGCGTCGTCCGCCCTCCCCTCCTGCAGGTAGAGCGAGCCCAGATTCGCCAGGGCGCCGACCAGGTCGGGCGACGCCTGGACCGCCCTCTTCAACTCGGCCTCGGCGCCCTTCAGATCATCCTCTCTCCGCAGGACCAGCCCGAGCCAGACGTGGTGCATGGCCGAATCCGGATTCTTCCGCAGAGCGGCCTGGATCATCGGCTTCATCTCCGCGGTCCGCCCCTGCCCGTCGTAGAGCGCGAACACTTCCCCCATCGCCGGAACGGAGGTGGGATCGAGGACGAGTGCCCGCCTGAGGGCGGCCTCGGCGTCCGCCGGACGTCCGGCCGCTGTGTAGAGCATTCCGAGCGCGATCCGCAGGGCGAGCTCCTGGGCCTTGCTCCTGCTGAAACTCGGCTCCAGTCCCTTCAGGTAGGCGGCGCCGTCCACGGGCTTGCCCATCCGTATGAACAGGCCGGCGATCCTCATCACGGTCGGGTAGCTCGAACCGCTCTCCTGCCGCACGATCCTCTGCAGGTACTCGAGAGCGTCATCCAGGTTGCCGCGCCCCTCTTGGACCGATGCCATCCCCGCAAGCGCTTGCGGGGCCGCCGGATCGATGCGCAGAGCCGTCCGGAACTCGGCTTCCGCTTCGTCGTATTGCTTCTTCGCGAGATAGACCGCCGCCAGATTCGTGTGGTACAGGACCGTGGGTACGCCCGTCGCAGTTGTTTCGGCTCCGCTCCGGGCTGGCGATGCGGCGCGTGCCCCACCCTGGGCCTCCGCGGGCGCCGCGGCGGAAGAGGGTTGCCTCTCCTCCCCGCCCCCGATGTAGCCAAGGGCCTTCAGCTGCTCCTTGATCTGCTGTTCGGTCGCCTCGTCCGTCTGGGCTGCTGCCGCCTCTGTGGGGCCTTCCAGACCTTCGTAGGAAGGGACACGGGTCACAGGGTGCGCCGCCACGAATTCCCGCGTCAGGGCGGCCTCCAGGACCTTTCCGGGCATGTCCTCCGGCACCGGGAGCCCGAGAAGGTGGAGAATGGTCGGTGCGATGTCGAACAGCGTCACTGTGGGGACCTCGCCGTGGCCCGCCAGTGGACCGCCGATCAGGAATATCCCGGTGAGGTCGTGCCAGAGCCCCGGTTTCCCCTCGATGAACGGCTTGTCCTGCTTCGGCCGGCTCGCCCCTGATGCGAATCCGTGGTCCGAAATCACGATCACCGTCGCCCCGGGGGCAGCCTTGAGGATGTCGCCGAGAATGCGGTCCTGGTAGACGTAGAACTCGTCAACCGCGTCCTTGAAGCGCCTGTAGTCGCCCTCGGGGCAGAGCTGCGCCTGGGGCGGTGAGCAATGCGCGAAGCGGTGGTTCACTTCGTCGACCCCCTCGAAATAGACGGAGAACAAGCGCACCGGCGAGCCCGCAGAAGACTCGCGCGCGAGCAGGTCGAGCGCGATCCGCCGGTACGTTTCGGTGGCTGCCAGAACCCGGGTCATGACGTCGATCGACTGATCCATCTCGGAGAGGCCATGGCGCCGCGATGCCGCCGCGCGCGCCCGCTCGAACTCGGCAGGGGTGATGTGCAGGAACCGGGCTATCTGGGGGTAGCTCACCGAGGCCTCGGAGACCCGCAGCGTATCGACCACGGAGGCATAGTCCGGTGGATAGACGGCACCCCGCCCCTGCTTCGGTCCGGAGAGATCGAAGGTGGAGTAGGCGACACGGTCGGAGATGAGGTGACCCTGGATGCTCTCCGCCGGCCAGGTGGCCCACCAGGCGATGAAGTCGGAGGATAGCCCGGCCTCCGTGAGGATGTTCCACATCGCCTTGGCGCGACGGAAGGTCGAATTGATTGGTACCATCCGGCCGGTGCGGGGATCGATGACCAGAAAATCGTTGATCCCGTGCCGATCGGGCGTCTTTCCGGTGGCCACGGTGGTCCACAGGAGCGGAGACAGCGTCGGGACGTTCGAACGGAGGCGGGCCCAGGCCCCCTGCGCCTTAAGGCGTGACAGGTTCGGCAACCTCCCGCGCGCGGCGAGCGCATCGATCGGGTCCCAGTCCCCTGCGTCGATTCCGACGAGGACGACGCGCGCGCCGGTCTCGACGCGGCGGCCGTAGATCGTCGCCCGCTCGAAGGAAGCGCGCACCTCGGGCGGCAGGACCGGTTTCCCTAGGGAGATCTGGAGACTCGGACCGACCTTCTCCTGCAGCGCCCTCTTCGTGAAAGCGACGATGGCGCCGCTCGCCGTCCCGGAGGCCAGCTCGTATATGCCGGTGGACGCCGCGGCCTTCTTCAGCTGCTCCTCGACGAGCGCCCGCACAGCCGCCGTCACACCCCCCTCCCCGCCATCGACCTGCAGGGACAGGAGAGTTTGGCGGTCCGGCCACACCTTCAGAGTGTACGGAATGTCGAGGGCGCTCCCCTCGCGAGAGGCGGCGGTGAGCGTGGCCGTCACGGCGACCGCGCCCTGCGGGAAGATCTGCACGCGCTGCAGTATCGGCAGCCGCAGCGAATAGCCCGGCATCCTGAGATCGGGTGTTCCACCGCCGCGCCAGGAGACGAGGGCGAGGTCCCCCGGGCGGACGCGCACGACGAACGCGGCGGTCGCCGCCACGACGAGCGCCGAGACGCCCAGGAGGATGGCCGCTGCACGTCTTCCTGTCATGGCTTCAGGCTTGCGCGGCGCTTTCCCGGATTCGATGGAAGGGCAGGGCATGCGCGTGGCAGATGGCGACCGCCAGAGCGTCGGATGCGTCCAGGATGAGGGGCGCCGCGCCGAGTCCCAGAAGGAGCCGGACCATCCGGCGAACCTGGTCCTTGTCCGCAGCACCGCTTCCGGTCACGGCCTTCTTGACCAGCCGGGGCGCGTATTCGTAGACCGGCACGCGGGCCTTCATGATCGGCAGGATTGCGACTCCCCGGACGCACCCCAGCTTGAGGGCCACCCGGCTGTTGCGGGCGTGAAATGCGTCCTCGACGGCCGCCCCGTCCGGTGCGACCCTGTGGACCAGCTCCTCGATGGCGGCGGCGATGTACGGCAGACGATCGAGGAAGCAAAGTTCAGGGGGTGGGATGATCGCGCCGTGCGCCAAGGCCCGCAGGCTTCCTGTGCCGCTCTCGACGACCCCGTAGCCCGTCACGACGGATCCGGGATCGATGCCAAGAATGAGCATCGACGATCAGGATGCTGCCCGCTGCTCGGTGATCTCCGCCTCGTCGATGTCGAAGTTCGCCCAGACATTCTGGACGTCTTCGTGCTCCTCGAGGGCTTCCATCATCGAGAGCAGCTGCTGGGCCTTCTTGCCTTCGATCTTGACCGTATTCTTCGGGACCATGGAGATCTCGGCGGACGTCGCCGGGATCCCCTTCCCGGACAGCGCCTCGTTGACGGCATGCAACCGTTCGGGCGGAGACAGAACCTCCCAGTTCCCGCCGTCGTCCCGGACGTCGTCCCCCCCCGCGTCCAGGACGACCTCGAGAAGGGCTTCCTCGGATGCCTTGTCCTTGGGGATGACGATGTAGCCCTTCTTTTCGAACATCCACGAGACGCAGTTGCTCTCCCCGAGGTTTCCACCGAACTTGGAAAACAGGTGACGAATCTCGGGAAGCGTCCGGTTGCGGTTGTCGGTCAGGGTTTGTAGATAGACTGCGACGCCGCCGGGACCGTATCCTTCGTACGAGACCTCCTCGTACGAAACGCCCGGGAGCTCACCGGTCCCCTTCTTGATGGCCTTTTCGATATTGTCCTTCGGCATGTTGGCGGCCTTCGCCGCGAGGACGACGGTGCGCAGGCGCGGATTCCCCTCCGGGTCGCCGCCACCGACGCGCGCCGCCACGGTGATCTCCTTGATCAGTTTTGTGAAGACGCGGCCACGCTTGGCATCGGCCGCCCCCTTCTTGTGCTTGATGGTGTGCCACTTCGAATGCCCGGACATGAAAGGCCTCTACGGATAGGAGGTCGTCGCCCGCATTGTATCGCGGGATCGGCCAGAAAGTGAAGAAGCCCGTGGGAAAACCCACGGGCTTCAGAATTTATCCCGGCGATGTCCTACTCTTCCACGCCGTTGCCAGCGCAGTACCATCGGCGCTGAAGGGCTTAACTACCGTGTTCGGAATGGGAACGGGTGTGACCCCTCCGCTATGGTCGCCGGGAAACTTATCAGACCGCGCGAAACTCTATCACACAATCTCTAGAAAGAGAACTTGAACCCGAAACCCAGCGCGAACCCGCCCATCCGGATGCGGCCTCCCTGGATGATGTAGGTGTCGGCCGCATTGTCTCTCGCGGTCGATCCGAAACTGGCGAAGCTCCCGTCGGAATTTCTCGGGAACGCCGGACAGCCGGATTCCTTGAGCTGGGCGAACGGGCCGAGCTGGTCGGGGCGCTGCGGGCACCCCTCCGGCCAGATGTAGTTGGCGGTCGTGGGGCACGCAGGCAGCCCCGGACGGCCGCATTGGCAGCGAGGATTTCCGCCCCCCTGGGGCGTCGTGCAGATGTCGACCCCGTAGATCAGGAACCGATCGAGGTAGCCGTTGCCGTTGGCGTCCTCCGTGTCGAGAAGACCATTGTGCGCGCATCGGTCACAGGGGATCCGCACCGCCTCTCCCATCTCGTTCTTGGTGAAGGTGCGTGACCCCGGAGGCAGCTGGTACAGGAATCCCTCATCCTCGCAGAACACGCCTGTAGTGGGATCGCAGATTGCGTCGAGCGCCCCGCTCATGTTCTTGTCCTCGGTCTCGAGCATGCCGTCGTTCTGGCACTCCGGGCACTTTTCGTGGAAGTCCTGGTTCGCCGGCACGCCGATGTCCTCCCACAGGAACGGCTGGTTGACCGAGCCCTGCTGCTGGAGGATGAGCCGGCCCTGATCGATGACGGCGAAGCGCACCTGGTGCGCGTCGTCGGTACGGATATCGATCGATCCGCTCGTCCAGACGTAGCGCGCATCGACGTAGACCGAGGTGTGATCGGTCATGTAATAATCCACGCCGCCCACGGCGTGCCACTCCCAGGAGTTCTTGACGTTCGCCTCGAGCGGACCGGGATTGAAATCGGTGCAGTTCCCGCCGTTCTCGCGCCGGCAGCGGTTGTTGATGTTGTATTCCCCTTCGTCCGCGACCGTGACCCGGAAGCTGGGATCGCTGATGAACGCCGCGGTCCGATTGAACTCATCCCCCTTCTTGAGATTGGTCACGATGTAGCCCACACCCAGACCGATGTAAGGATCGAGCGGACTCTCCGGGCGGAAGCGGACCAGGCCGCTCAGGTGGATGGGCATTTCCGTGATCGTCCCGACCGGCAGAAACGTGTTCTTCTTCACATCGTCGGGGAGCTGCGCGGTCCATTCCCAGCAATCGGCCGCGTTCGCCGGATCGGGGCCGCAGGCGCCGACCAGCGTATCGTTCGGCGAGGAGATCCCCTGGGTCACGTTCCGGGTGTAGAACTCGATGTTGCCGACCGGAGCCTTCATGTAGGAGGCGGCGGCCTCGACGGCAAGCCAGCGGGTCAGACCGTAGCTGGCGCTGAAATCCAGCTTGAAATTATCCCGGATGCTCGCCTGGTTCATGATATTGATGTCGGGACGTTCGTCTACAGAGCCGACGGACGGCAGGCCGTTCTGGTCCACGATCCCGCTCGCGATCGCGAGATCCGCGTTGCTCCGGATGTAGTCGACCGTCGAGAAATAGGACAGGCCGAACCCGAACTGCCACTTGCCTTTGGTGTCCTCGGCGAGCAGGCGCGATGAGCCGGCCTGCCAGGAGAGTCCGACGAGTGCAAGAACCGCAATGCGCTTCAGTGGCCTCATACGCCCTCGGTTGGCTTCATTTGAAGGTGCTGCCTGTCGGGCACAGAATACGCCGAAGTGTCTATACGATCAACGGCTTTCTGAGCGGTTCGCTGTACGCATACAGCAGGTTGAGCCCACCCGAAAGACCGTTTTGTAATCGTCTGATTAGGCTACGGCACAGAGGGATCTGCCTGGAGGGATGGATCGGGATCGACCCGATCCTGACAAACGATCCGGTAAACTCGCAAAGGCGGGGCGAACTATGGTCAAGCCTCACGGCCGATTAGTACCGGTCAGCTCAGTGGGTTGCCCCACGTACACCTCCGGCCTATCAACCTGGTCATCTCCCAGGGGCCTTCAGTCCGCCCGAAGGCGGAAGGGATACCTCATCTTGGGGAGGGCTTCGCGCTTATATGCTTTCAGCGCTTCTCCTTTCCGGACATAGCTACCCAGCGCT
>DASQAT010000010.1 GCA_035635555.1 Candidatus Dormiibacterota bacterium | reverse complement strand
GATCTTCGACGAGGTCGGCCTGTCCACCCGGGCTCTGGTTGCGCGCGTGCGGGCGATGGTGAAAGGGCGGGCGTGAGCGCGGCCCTGCGGATCGAAGCGAAGAAGGGCGATCTCGCGGGTCTTTCGGCCGACGTCGGGATCGTCTACAAGTTCACGGGAGATCCCTCGCCTCCGGGTCCCGTCGACCGTTCCCTGTCGCAGCGTCTGGTCGAGATCGCCAAGGAAGATCGCTTCGAGGGTCGCGCCGGCCGCCATCTGATGTGGCACGCTTCCCCCGCGGACGGCCTGCGATGCCGGAGATACCTCCTCCTCGGACTGGGATCCAAGGACAAGCTGACGCTGGAGCGTTACAGGCGCTACCTGGGCGACGCTCTCATTGAATGCGACCGGGCGGGCGCGGCGAGCGTGGCGTTGCCGCTTTTGCCCGCCGGGGCCGAACCGTTCCCCGCGCGCGAGGCGGCCGCGGCACTGGCCGAGGGGATCCTTCTCGGCACCTACCGGTTCGATCGCTACCGTTCCGAGGCGCGAGCCGGTCGCAGGTACCTGCGCGAGGTCCAGGTGGCCGCGGGCGACGCCGTCCTGCGCGATGTGACGGACGGGATCTCGTTCGGCGAAACGACGTCCGGCGCCACCAACTTCGCGCGCGACCTGGTCAACGAGCCCGCCGGCGAGCTGTTCCCGCGGAGAATGGCGGAGATCGCCCGGCAGGTGGCGGAGGAGTCGAAGATCGGGATCAAGATCTTCGAGCCGGAGGACCTGCGCCGCATGGGCATGGGAGGCATCCTCGGCGTCGGCCAGGGCTCGAAGAACCCGCCGTGTCTCATCCAGCTCGACTACAAACCGGAAGACCGGGCGGCCCGCAAGGTCGCCCTCGTCGGCAAGGGGCTGACCTTCGACTCGGGCGGGCTGTCGCTCAAGACCTCGGAGGGGATGGAGACGATGAAGTGCGACATGGCGGGATCCGCGGCGGTCCTGGCGACGCTCAAGATCCTGCCGGAGCTGGCGCCGCGCGCCGAGGTCGTCGGCCTCATGGGGATGGCGGAGAACATGCCGGGAGGCGGCGCCCTCCATCCCGGCGATATCCTGAAAATCATGAACGGCAAGACCGTCGAGGTGCGCAACACCGACGCCGAAGGTCGCCTGGTCCTGGCCGACGCGCTGTCGTACGCCTCCACCCTCCCGGATCTCGAGGTGGCGATCGACCTGGCGACTCTCACGGGCGCCTGCGTGGTGGCCCTCGGTCCGATGGCGGCCGGTGTCCTGGGCAACAACCGGGAGCTGGTGGACGACATCCTGGCCGCCGCCGCCAAGGCGGGCGAGCCGATGTGGCCGCTGCCGCTGTACGACGAGTACGTCGAGCACATCAAGAGCGACGTCGCGGACATCAAGAACACGGGTATCCGCTGGGGGGGCGCGATCACCGCCGCGCTCTTCCTGAGCCATTTCGTGAGGGAGGGACTCGGCTGGGCGCACCTTGACATCGCCGGCCCGGCCTTCGGGGACAAGGAGTACTCCTACATGAAGAAGGGCGGGTCGGGCGTCGGCGTGCGCACACTGACCCGCTACCTCCTGGATCTCGCGGGTTAGTCCGGCGCGGATCTTCGGGGGGAAGATGGGTCACCGCGAGCACCGCCTGAAGGGTCCGCCGTCCGTGTCCTGCGCCGTTCTCACCATCAGCGACACGCGGGATGCATCGACCGATCGCAGCGGCGCCCTGATCCTGCGGGCTCTGCGGCGGGCCGGGCATAGCGTGGCCGATTACCGGATCCTCAAGGACGATCCCCGCCGCATCGTGTCGCATCTGAAGACCCTGTCCCGGAGGCCGGACGTGCGCGTGGCCCTTCTGACCGGCGGCACCGGCATCGGCCGCCGGGACTCGACCTACGAAGCGGTCGCGGGGCTGCTCGACAAACGGCTCGACGGGTTCGGGGAGATCTTCCGGGCCCTCAGTTACCGCGGCATCGGTTCGGCGGCGATGCTGAGCCGCGCTTTGGCCGGCACGTACCGCCGTCTCGCGGTGTTCTCGATGCCGGGTTCGTCGTCCGCCGTGCGTCTGGCCATGACCCGGCTGATCCTGCCGGAGATCCGGCACGTGGCCGGGCTCCTGGCTCCCGGCCCCCCGAAGGGACGACATGCCCGCGCTCACTGAGTCCGGACGATCCTCCTCGGGGCCCGACGCGGCCGGTGTCGCCGAGGACCTGCGGCGACTCGTCGAAGGGGAGGTCCTGTTCGACTCCCTGCACCGCACGCTGTACAGCACGGCGGCGTGCATCTTCCAGGTGATGCCGCTCGGCGCCGTCGTCCCCCGTCACGAGGCGGATGTCCTCGCCGTGCTGGAGTACGCGCGCCGGAACAGGATCCCGATCACCGCGCGGGGCGGCGGTTCGGGCCTCGCCGGACAGACGCTCGGGCGGGGGATCGTCCTCGATTTCTCGAAATACTTCCAGCGCATCGGGGAGATCGATACGGCGCGAGGCACGGCGCGCGTGCAGCCCGGGGTCATCCAGAGCCAGCTCAACCGAGTCCTCAGGCGCAAGGGGATGCAGTTCGCGCCCGATCCGTCCTCCGCCTCCTGGTGCACCATCGGCGGCATGCTGGCGAACAACGCCGGCGGCTCGCACACCATCAGGCACGGCGCCACGCGGGAGAACACGGTGTCCCTGCGCGTGGCCCTGGCCGACGGAACGGTCCTCGACACCGAGCCCCTGCCGCGGCCGGGTGGTGGCGCCTGGGCGCCCGGACCGCAGGCGCGCCTGGCCTCGGGTCTTCTGGAGATCGCGACCTGCCACCGGGACGTGATCGACAGGCACCAGCCGAAGACGCGCCGCAACTCGTCGGGTTACGCCCTGCGCGAGGCGGTGAACGGGAGCATCGACCTGGCGCAGGTCCTGGTCGGGTCGGAGGGGACGCTCGCTCTGATCCTGGACGCCACGCTCCGCATCGTCCCGGTCCCGAAGGCGAAGGCGACGGCCCTGGCGCTGTTCGACGATCTCGAGAAGTCGGGTGCCGCCGTCGTGGAGATCCTGAAGTTCGGTCCGTCGGCCGTGGAGCTCCTCGACGCGACCTTCGTGCAGGTGATCCGCGAGGCCGATCCCAAAACGGGCGCCACGCTGCCGGACGGCACGGAGGCGATCCTGATCGTCGAGCTGGAGGGTGAGGATCCGAAGGAGGTGCTGGACAGGATGGCGCGGCTGGCCGCCGTCCTGACGGGCCGGATGGACCTCGCGAAGGACGTCCGGTACTCCGCCCGGCCGGAGGACACGGCGCGCATCTGGGCGGTGCGCAAGGCCGCCTCGCCGATCCTGTCGCGCCGGGAAGGAACGCGGCGCAACACCCGCTTCATCGAGGACGCCGCGATCCATCCCGAGCAGATGGCCGAGTTCGTCAAAAGGATGCGCCTCCTCCTGCGCAAGTACAACGTGCAGGCGGCGATCTTCGGCCACGCCGGCGACTGCAACCTGCACTGCAACCCGATGCTGAACCAGAAGGACCCGCGTGACCTGGCGCTGATGGAGGCGATGGCCGGGGAATTCACCGACCTGGTGATCGACATGGGTGGCTCGCTGTCCGGCGAGCACGGCGACGGCCGCCTGCGCACGCCGTACCTGCGTCGCGCCTACGGCCCGCTGGTCGGGGCGTTCGAGGATGTCAAGCGCCTGTTCGACCCGCGGGCGATCTTGAACCCCGGGATCATCGTGCACGACGGGAGCTACGGGCTGACGGATGATCTGAGATACGGCGGGAGTTACCTGCGCCGGCCGACCGCCACGACGATCGACGACGCGGTGTGGCAGAAGGAGATCGAGAAGTGCCACGGCTGCGGCGCCTGCCGCAACTACTGTCCGGTCGCCGTCGCGACGCGCGACGAGGCGGCCACGGCGCGCGCCAAGGCCAATCTCCTGCGGGCGGTCATCTCGGGACGGCTCGAGCCGGACGTGATGGCCGGCGATGAGTTCAAGTCGATCATGGACCTGTGCGTCAACTGCCAGCTGTGCCATTCGGAATGCCCGACGGCCATCGACATTCCCGGCATGGCCGTCATGGCCAAGGACATCTACGTGCGCGCGCGCGGCAAGGATGCGACCGAGAGAGTCCTGACCAACCCCGGCCCGATGCTGCGCTTCGGCACGATGCTGGCGCCCCTGGCGAACGCGGCTCTGCGCTTCCCCCCCGCGCGCCGGCTGATGGCGGCGGTGAGCGGGATCGCGATGAAGCGCGACATGGCGCCGTTCGACCCCGAGCCTCTGCGGCCGCGGGTCCCTTCGGTCGATCCCGCGGGTCGCAAGGTCGCCTACTTCCACGGCTGCTTCGGCGGGTACCAGGACGTCGAAGGGGAGGGGAAGGCGACGATCGATCTCCTGGAGGCCCTGGGGTGCACGGTCGCCATCCCGCCGCAGGAATGCTGCGGCATAGCGGCGATCACCTACGGCCACCTGGACGACGTGCGATCCTCGGCGGAACGCAACGTCGCGGCGCTGCTCGAGCTGACGCGACGCGGCTACGAAGTCGTCTACAGCGCCCCGTCCTGCGGCCTGGCGCTGGTGGAGGACTACCCGCGGCTCCTGGGGACGCCGCAGTCGGAGGTCCTGGCCCGTCATATCCGCGACATCCATGAATACGCGCTGTCGATCCTCGAGACGGATCCCGGCCTGCGCGCCCGTCTGAAGCCGGTGCCGATCCGCCTCACCTACCACAACCCGTGCCACATGCAGGCGCGCGGCCTGGGGGACGCGGTCGTGCGTCTCCTGTCCCTCGTGCCGGGCGTGGAGGTCGTGCCGATCGTCCAGGACCATTGCTGCGGCATCGCCGGGACTTTCGGCATGAAGGAGAAGAACTTCTCCCTGTCGATGCACATGGGCCGCCCGCTCTTCGAGAGCATCGAGGAGACCGGCGTCGGTGTCGTCGCCACCGGCTGCGGCACCTGCAAGATCCAGATCGAGCAGGGCGCCGGGCTGCCGGTCGTCCACCCGGTCCGCATCGTTCGTGATTCGCTCCTGGGGGGCCCGCTGCCGCCCCGAGTCGCCGCCGTCGCCGCCGGCCGTGTCTGTGCCCCGTCCGCGGCGCCCGCGCCGTCTCACGACGAAGCCTCGGCCTGCCCGGAGTAAACGGGATCCGCACCTTGACTTGGGGGAGGGCGCGGCCTATATTCGCGGGCTCCCCACGCGGACAAAGAGCCGACGGTGCGCCGATGACGGATTACCGGGCGACGAAGCTGACGATCGATCCCACGGCCTACATCGCGCCGGGCGCGGCTCTCGTGGGGGAGGTGAGCCTTGGCCGGAACGCCTCGGTCTGGTTCAACGCGACGGTGCGGGGCGACATGGAGCCTATCGCCGTCGGCGCCGAGAGCAATATCCAGGACGCCTGCGTGGTGCACGTGGACCGCGGCCGGCCGACCCGGATCGGCGAGCGTGTGACGCTCGGCCACGGGGCGATCGTGCACGCCTCGGTCGTCGAGGACGATGTGCTGGTCGCGATGAAGGCGGTGGTGCTGAGCGGGTGTCACATCGGCCGGCACTGCCTGATCGGCGCCGGGGCGATCGTTCCGGAGGGGACGAGGGTCCCCGAAGGGTCGCTCGTTCTCGGCGTCCCGGGGAAGGTCGTGCGGCCGCTGCGTCCGGAGGAGATCGAGAGGATCCACGCGAACGCCAGGGCCTACGTGGAGCTGTCGCGGGCCTACCGTGACGGTGCTGTCCGGGTGCAGAGGGACGGCGCGGAATGACCGAAAAGGACAGGGAGATGATCGCGGACGCGGCGCTGCGGCTGAAGCCGCTTCTGGACGGCGCGCGGACCGCCGCGCTCGCGACCCATGTGACTCCCGACGGCGACGGCATCGGAGCGGAGATCTGCCTTCTCGGCCATCTCCGGACGCTCGGGATCGACGCGCGGGTCATCAACACCGAGCCGCTCGCCGCGAAGTACCGGTTCCTCGACCCGGAGGGTGCGGTCGAGGTGTTCGACGCGTCGAAGCACGACCCGTTCCTGCGCGGCGCCGACCTGATCTTCATGCTCGACAATTCCGCGACCACCCGCATGGGTCCCCTGGAGCCGGCCATCCGCGCGTCGCGCGCCGTGACGATCTGCATCGACCATCACAACCTGGTCGAGCCGTTCTGGAAGGTCAACATCGTCGATCCCGAGTCCTGCGCGACCGGCGAGCTGGTCTTCCAGATCGTCAAGGCGATGGGCGGCCGGGTCGACCGGAACGCGGCGCAGGCGGCCTACGTGTCCCTCGTGACCGACACCGGCTACTTCCGCTTCTCGAAGACCTCGCCCCGCTGTCACGAGGCGGCCGCCGAGATGCTGGCGGCCGGCGTCAGCCCGCCCCTGGTCTATGGGGAGGTCTTCGAGCGGAACAGCGCGGCGCTCCTGAGACTGGGCGGGGTCGCCATGGCCGATCTCCGCCAGGAAGAGAGGGGGCGGCTCGCCTGGATCTCGCTGACGCGCGAGCAGGTGACCCGCTGCGGGGCCGAGACGGAAGACACCTCGGAAGTCGTCAACGATCTGCTGTCGATCGACGGCGTGCGCGTCGGCGTGCTTTTCAAAGAGATGGAGGGAGACAGGACCAAGCTCTCCTTCAGGAGCAAGGGAGACCTCGACGTCAACCGCCTCGCGTCCCGATTCGGCGGCGGCGGTCACACGAACGCCGCCGGCGCCATCGTCGAGGGCGGCCTCGAGGAGACGATCCGGCGCGTTCTTCCCTCCTGCCGCGAGCTCCTCAAGCAGCTGGCGTGAGCGGGCCACAGCACCCGGCCGGCTCGCACGATGACCTTCCGCCCCTCGTCCTGCGCTGCCGCCCCCTGCCGCGCTTTCTCCATCTGGCCGCCGCGCTCTACTTCCTTCTGACCGGCACCCTCTTCCTGTCGCGCGGCATGCAGCAGCCGGACTCCGGAAACTTCACGTTCTGGCGCGGTGCCGTGGGCCTTCTCGTGGGGGCGTGCGCCGCATACTACGCGGCACGTTACTGCCTCGCCCGTCTCATCATCGACGACCGCGGCTTCAGACTGGCCGGCCCTCTCGGAGACGACCAGGTGGCCTGGAGCGAGGTGGTCGACTGGCGGCGCCGACCACCGGCGGGCGGACCGGTCGCCCATATCGTGGTCCTGCACGGACCCGACAGGCGCCGGTTGTTCGTCCCGCTCATCTACGAGGAGAGCCACGCTCTGGAAGTCGGCCTGCAGCAGCGCGGGTTCCCGCGCTATTGAACCGGAACGAGCGGGCGAGGCGGGCTCAGGGCAGACTGTCGAGAGGCGGGAATCCCAGGACACCCATGAAGATGTCGTTGAAGTCCTCGCGACCGGAGAGCTCGATGTACTCGACGCGGCTCGGCATCGCCTCGGCCGCCTCGCGCTCGCGGTAGGACAGGAGAGCGATCTTCGCCCCTTCGCCCGCCGCGTTTCCGACCGCGCGGATGCGATCGAGGGGGACGGCCGGGACCAGCCCGATGATCCGTGCGGCGTCCGGGTGGATGTACGATCCGAAGGCCCCGGCCAGGAGCACCTCCTGCAGGTCCTTCGGTTCGACGCCCATCACCTTCATCAGGACCTTGATGCCGGAGGCGATCGACCCCTTGGCGAACTGGAGCTGGCGCACATCCTTCTGGCTGAAGACGACCGGCCGTGCCCCCGTGTCCTGCTCGGTCGCCAGGACGAAGGCGCGCACCCCGTCCAGCGTGACGAGGCGGGACGACAGGGTGTCGGGGATCGAACCGCGCAGGTCGTCGCGGGAACGCATGCGGCCGGTGGCGTCCATCAGTCCGCGCCTGTAGAGCTGCGCCACGACGTCGACGAGACCCGAGCCGCACAGGCCGACGGGCGGGGCGTCGTCGATGGTCTGCAGGATGACGGCGTCCTCGGTGATCTGCACCCCCTCGATGGCGCCGGTCGTCGCCCGCATGCCGCAGGAGATCTCGGCCCCTTCGAACGCGGGACCGGCGGGTGCGGCCGTCGCGACCGTGCGCTGCTCCGAACCCAGGGCGATCTCGCCGTTGGTGCCGACGTCCACGAACAGCCGCAGCCTGCTGCCGCGCGGAACGGCGGTGGCCAGAAGACCGGCGACGATGTCGCCGCCGACGTAGGCGCCGATGGCTGGGAACAGGTAGACACGCCCCTCCGGATGGATCGTGATACCGAGGTCGAGCGCCCGGACATCGATGCCGTGCGCGGCGGCCGCGGCGAACGGTGTCACCGAAATCGGCTCGGGGTCGATCCCCATCAGGAGATGCATCATCGTGAGGTTGCCGCCCACGGTGATCTCGTACACGCGGGCGGCGGGGACACCCGACTCGGCGGCCAGCTTCTCGATGATGCCGTTGATCGTGAAGGCGGCGAAATGCTGAAGCTCCTCGAGCCCTTCCTTCTTCCCCATCGTGTACGAGATACGCGACAGGACGTCGCCTCCGTGGATCGCCTGGGCATTGAGCGTCGAGGTCACCGCGCGGGCGCCGCCGGTGTTCAGGTCCATCAGGGTGCCGACGATCGTCGTGGTGCCCAGATCGAAGGCGATGCCGTAGCACTCGCCCGTCGTGTCGCCCGGCTCGACGGCGACCAGGGTCTCGCCGCACAGCACGGCCGTGACGTCGAACTCGGCCTCGCGCAGCGCCTTCGGCAGGGTGCGGAGAACGGGCAGGGACGCGGTCATCGCGAACCCCTGTTCCCGCAGCGCGTCCTTGAGGCGCCGATAGTCGGAACGCTGGTCGTGCAGCGTCGGCTCGTCCAGCTTCAGGCGGACCTTGTGGACGTTCGGGTCGAGCAGGACCTGGCGGCCGACGCCGAACATCGCCGTCTTGGGCGTGCTGAGGAGGCGCGGCACCTGGACGACCATCTCGTCGCGCACCTCGGCCTGGCACGACAGGCGCCAGCCGGCCGCGAGGTCCTCCCGGGACAGGTGATCCTGGTCGGCGGGGGTCATCGGCGTGGAGCCTTCGATCACCTGAACGCGGCACTTGCCGCACGTTCCGCGCCCGCCGCACGTGCTCTCGATCGGCTGGCCGGTCCACGCGGCGGCGTGGAACAGGGTGGTCCCGGCCGGAACGCGCGTCGACGTCTCCTTGGGCAGGAACGTGACCTTGACCTTCTCGGCGCTGGCGGTTGTCGTCGGTTTCATGGACGGCCTCTCGTGCTGCTGTCTCAGGCCCTGGGGGATGGCTGTCCGGCGGGGGCGGTCTTTTCGGCGGCCGGGCGGCCCCCGGCCTTGGCCGCCGACACCTTGCGGAAGTGCGCGTTCCACTTCCGGCCGAAGGGGTCGCGCCCCAGCATCAGGTCGCCGGCCAGGATCATCTTGTAGATCTCGGCGTCGAGGGCGTTGGTGATGGAGGCGGTCAGACCTACGTGCATCCCCAGCTGGATGAAGCTGGCCGTGAGGGGCGGGCGGTCCGGCAGGCCGAACCCGACGTTCCCGGCGCCGACCGACATGTTCACGCCCAGGCCTTCGCGGATGAGGCGCATGGTCTCGAAGGTGATCCTGCCGAACTCGTGGTTCGCGCCTATAGGCATGCAGAGCGGGTCGATGATCACGTCTTCCTTCGGAATACCATGGTCCGCCGCGCGCTCGACGATCTTCCTGGCGATGAGGAACCTCTCCTGCGGATCGTTGCTGATCCCGGTATCGTCGTTGGCGATGCCGATCACCGCGGCGCCGTATTTCTTCACGAGGGGCAGGAGGCGCTCCAGCATCTCGTCCTCGCCGGTCACCGAGTTGACCAGCGCCTTCCCCTTGTAGGCGGGGAGGGCGGTCTCGAGCGCCTCGGGGGTGGACGAGTCGATGGAGATCGGCACGTCGGTGACCTCCATCACCGCCTGGATCGCCCCCTTCAGCATGCCCGGCTCGTCGGCGCCGGGGATGCCGGTGTTGACGTCGAGCATCTGGGCCCCGGCCTCGACCTGGGCGACGGCGTCTCTCCGCACGCGGGTGAAATCGAAGCGCCGCAGCTCCTCGGCCAGCTTCTTCCGATTGGTCGGGTTGATTCGCTCGCCGATGATGACGAACGGGTCCTCCGGGCTGATCACGATGGTCCTGGATGCGGACGACACGATGGTCTTCATGCTCGGTGCTCCCGCGGACGGTTGTGCAGCGTGTCGGCCGCGTCCTCGCGCACGATCGCGGGGATGGGGGAGGCGAGGGCGGCTCGTGCCGGCACCAGGCGCGCCCGCGCGGCGATCTCGGAGACCGCCTCCTCCCAGTGGATCGGCATCACGTGGAAGCCGGCGAGGCCCTGGACCTCGCGCAGCCGCTCGATGGTCTCGACACAGATGCGGATCCCCTCCTCCTCGCGCCGGGACCGTTCGCTGCCGGCCTGCTCCATGCGGCGCACGATGTCGTCGGGGACCTCCATGCCGGGCACCCGCTCCCGCATGTAGCGCGCCGCGCGGGCGGAGCGCAGGGGCGCGACACCGGCGAGGATCGGCACTCTTCGATCCAGACCGAGGTCGCGCACGCGCGCCATGAACGCCGCGAAGCGCTCGACGTTGAAGGTGATCTGAGTCTGGATGAAGCGCGCACCCGCCTCGAGTTTCTTCTGCAGGCGGAGCGGGCGGAAATCGTACGGCGGCGCGAACGGGTTCTCCGTGGCCCCGGGGAAGAGGTCGGGCGCCGGCTTGATCTCGCGCCCGCTCAGGTAGCGACCGTGGCGCAGGACGTCGGCCAGCCCGAGCAGCTGAAGCGAATCGAGGTCGAATACGGGCTTGGCCCCCGGGTGATCGCCGTGCACCATGTGGTCCCCGGTCAGGCAGAGGATGTTCCGGACGCCCAGGGCGGCCGCTCCGAGCAGGTCGCTCTGCAGAGCCATCCGGTTCCGGTCCCTGCAAGTCACGTGCATGATCGGGTCGACCCCTTCGCGCGCCATGAGGATCGAGGCGGCCCAGGCGGCCATGTGGACGACACCGGCGGTGTTGTCAGGGACGTTCACCGCGTCCACGTGGTCGCGCACCAGCCTGACGCGTCGGATGACGTCGTCCGGATCGGCGCCGTCGCCCGCGGCGATTTCGCAGGTGACGACCGGCAGGCCCGAGCGGAAAGCCGCCTCGAGCCGGGGGATGACAGGCTGGGGGTGGCGCGTCACTGCGTCTCTCTCTCGTGATGTCCGGCCAGCACGTTGATCCAGGCGGAGCGTCCCTTCAGGCTCCAGTCGAGGCCGGGCTGGATCTTCAGGATCGCGCCCCGCCAGGGGAGCCAGCGCGACCGCCGCTCCGCTTTCACCCACACGCACATCATCTCCGGGACCACCTCGCAGTGACCGTTCATGCGCACGCCTCCGCAGGGACCGTTGCGCAGCGTCTTGGGGCAGCCCATCGGGCAGGTCATGCCGGTCTCGTGCAGGATGCACTGGCCGCACATCCTGCATCCGAACGCGAGCTTCTTGCCGGCGGTCTCGAACGGCAGGATGACGATCTCGAGTGCGCGTGTGAGTCCCGGGTGCCTCTGGAAGAAACCGCGCACGCGGGCCGGTACGACGATCGACACGGGTGGTCTCCTTGGCGCCGGACGGCGGGACCGCTCGGTCCCGGGCGCCCGGCGGGGGATTCAGTCCGCCGCGGCCGCCTGGAGCACGCCGCCGGAGGAGGCGGAGGCCTCGCCGACGGCCCTGACCGGTGCGACCGTCTCGGGCTCGGCCGACGCCGGCCGGGCGCGCTTCTTCGCCATCAGTTCCTTGGCCACCCGCACGGCCTCGGTCGCGTTCTCGCCGTACCCGTCCGCTCCGATCTCCTTCGACCATCCCAGGCTCGTCGGCGCGCCTCCGACCATGACGATGTACTGGTCGCGGATCCCCTCCTTCTGCAGCAGCTTGATCACCTTCCCCTGATTGGGGGCGGTGGTCGTCAGGAGGGCGGACATGGCCACGATGTCCGGCTTGCGCGTCTTGATCTCCTGCACGAAGCGATCGATCTTGACGTTGACGCCGAGGTCCACGACGGTGAAGCCGTTGGCGGAGAGCATCGTGCAGACGATCCGCTTGCCGATGTCGTGGATGTCGCCCTGCACGGTGCACGCCAGGACCGCGCCCTGGCTCTCGCGCACGGAGTTGCCCTTGGCGAGCTCCGGCTCGAGGATGGCGAGCGCCGCCTTCATCGCCTCCGCGCTCATGACCAGCTCCGGGAGGAACAGCTCGCCGGCGCCGAAGCGATCGCCGACGACGCGAATCCCCTTCACGAAACCGTTGTCGATGGATTCGAGCGGAGGAATGCCCAGCTCAAGGGACTGGTGGGCGAGGGCGGCGGAACTCTCCGCTTCTCCCGTGATCACGCTGTCCGCCATCTTCTGATAGAGGTCGTCGTGGCTCAAGTCAGTCCTCCTTCTCTGCTCGCAGGCGATTGCCGGACGAACGCTGCGTCATACGATGGCGCGCGGTGCCATGAACTTCGGCTGGGCCGCCCGCAGAGTGGCCGGGCCGTGGTATCCCAACCTGCCGGAAATCTTCGCGCAGGTTTCGAGGCCGGTCCGGATGAGGCCGGACATCTTGTCCGGGGTCAGCCGGGTGTCGGGCCCCGAGATGCTGACGGCGGCGATAGCGTCGCCGTTGCGACTCCTGATCGGCAGGCCGATGGCGATCAGGTGGTCTTCGAGCTCGCCGTACGACACCGCGTACCCCTGCTCGCGTATCTTGATGAGATCGCGCCCCAGGGTCTTGGCGTCGATGATGGTGCGCGGGGTGAACTTCTTCAGGGTGCGGGCGAGGATCTGCCGTTGCTTCTCGGGCGGCAGGTGCGCCAGGAGCACCTTCCCGGTCGAGGTCGCGTGCGCCGCCCAGGGCATCCCGATCGCCCCGGCCGCGGCCACGACGTGCTTGCCCGCAATCTCCTCGATGGTGACGACGTTGCTGCCGCTGAGCACCTCGAGATCGACGGTTTCACCGGTTCGATCCGCGAGCTCCCGCAGGAACGGCAGGGCGACACGGTGTACATCGGTATGGCGCAGGACCTGCTCGCCCAGGACGATCAGCTCCGGCCCGAGCCGGTACTTGCCGGTTTCCGGACTCTTGGCGATGAGCCCCTCGCCTTCGAAGGCCGAGAGCAGGCGGTACACGGTGCTCTTGTGGAGGATGACCTTGCGGCTGACTTCCGTCACGCCCATCTCGGGGGCGTCGTCGCTGAACGCCTTGAGCACGGCGATGGCGCGGCGCACCGCCTGGTTCCCCGTCACCACACCCTCACCCCGCTCGCTCCTCTTCCTGACCCCCTGTGCCGACACGTCCTGCTGAGCCATGTGACCCTTTCCTTTCTTTCCTCTGCTCCAGTCTCGAAAAGCGATCCCGTCGATCTCCTCCTGCTCGCGGGTGCATTATGCCGTCCTCGCATCGCAGAAGGTACAAGATCGCACCCTGATTGTCCGACGATGGTCCCCTCCGGCGCAAGGCTTATTTTGCCGATGATGACGTTACGACAAGGACTTGCGATGATTCGAACGGTCCTGAAGCCGTAACAGCATCACCCCCCGCCCCACGTCGATCGAATGGTGCTGGAGCATAAGCCGGTCACCCCTCCGATCACTTCGTGGGCCCATGGGGATCCGTGTCGTGTTCCTTATATTGAAACTAGATCGCACAATACGCACCAAACATACCACCGGCGCCGCCGCCGGTCAACGACAAACACGCGCCCGGGCCACCCCTCCCGGTTGAGCGGCCGCGCGGCGAACGCCTATAATCCTGATTCGAAGACTCAATCCACGAGGACTGACCGTGTCGATCGGTGTTCTTCTCGGCGGTTGCGGCCACTACGACGGCACGGACGTGCACGAGCTGACATTCACGCTCCTCGCGGTCGAGGCGGCCGGGGAGAAGACGATCCTCATGGCACCGGACATCGCGCAGGAGCGCACCGTCGACCACCTGAGCGGCGACGAGGTCGAGGAACCGCGCAACGTCCTGCGCGAATCGGCGCGGCTGGCGCGCCGTCCCATCCGCACCCTCGAGGCGATGCGGCACGACGAGCTCGAGGCGCTCCTGATCCCCGGCGGGTACGGGCCGGTGGTGAACTTCTCCTCCGGCTTCGCCCGGCCGGGAGCGGCCCGCCGGATGCATCCCGGGATCGAGGCGTTCCTGCGTCGGATCCTGGACGACGGGAAACCGATCGGGTGCGTCAGCCTCGGGGAGATCCCGGTCAGGACGGTTCTCGGAGACGACCTCGAGATCCCCCCGGCGCCGGCGGGCCCCCAGGCCCTGAGGATCGATCGACAGAGATCGATCGTGCACACTCCCGGGTTCACCGCGTTCACCCGTCTCGTCGACGTGCGGGCGGGGATCGAGGCCATGGTCGCCGAAGTTCTCCGGATGGTCCGGGACCGGCGCGGCGAGCGGGCCGTCTCCGCGCGCGGGAGCGAGGAAATACGATGACCGTCCGGGTCCTCCTGTTCGCCCGGTATCGCGAGGCGGCAAAGGCCACCTCGGTCGAGGTGGAGGTCCAGCAGGGAGCGACGCTCGCAGACGTGTGGTCGCAGGTGCGCGCCGGGCTCCCCGGGCTGTCGCGCGACGAGCGGCCGCTGTTCTCGTGCGATCGGGTCTACGCCCGCCAGGACCGGACGATCACCGGGCGCGAGGAGATCGCCGTCTTTCCTCCGGTGAGCGGCGGTTAGGATTAGGTCATGCCCGGACTCTACAGGATCGACGATCGGCCGCTCGACCTCCAGGATGCGATCCGGGCGGTGGCGGGTCCCGACCGCGGGGCCATCGCAACGTTCGTCGGGACCACCCGGAACCACCACGACGGGCGATCGGTGCGATTCCTGGAGTACGACGCCTACCCCGAGATGGCGGAGATCGTCCTGCGCGATATCGGTCGGGAGGTGGAGGCGCGCTTCGGCACGCCGCACGTCGCGATTCTGCATCGCGTCGGAAGACTCGAGGTCGGCGAGGCCAGCGTCGTCGTCGCCGTGGCCGCGGCCCACCGGCGCGAGGCGCTCGCCGCCTGCGCGCACGCCATCGAGAGAGTCAAGGCAAGCGCTCCGATCTGGAAGAAGGAGCACTACGCCGACGGAGCGGCCTGGATCGAAGGGCCGGATTCCGCCCCGGTCGACACCTGAGTCTTCTCGCGCCCGCCGAAGACGGTTCGCGAAACGTTGCGGGTGTGAGCGGGCGGGTGCTATACTTCGCACGGGTTTACAAGGCTTTAGCACCAAACGGTCCTCTCACCCGGCGCCTGACGCCGGGCCTCCGGGCCCGGCCGGCAGGGGGGGGCGGGGTGGCACAGCGCGCAATCTACGTGAGGCTCCGCGGCGGCTTTCCGCCGCGCGGCGAAGACCGGTGGGGCACTCCCTGCCGGTCACTCGATTTAGTGCCGACTCCGCGCCCGATCGGCTATCGCGACTCTCCATTCAATCCCGTCAGCGAAACGGACTTCCGAAACGAATCCCGGCGTCCCCACATCCGCCGTCCCGGGGACGCCACCTGTATCGGATCACATGCCATGGCCGGGAGAGGATCCTTCCGCGCCGCCGGGCGACCGGCCGCGCAGGGGGCAGGGCATGCGGATGACGTTCATCAATATTCTCCTCCCGGGGGGCGGTCTGCTTCTGGGAGGTCTCGTCGGCTGGTTCCTCAGAAACGGTCTCGTCCGGGCTAGGCTGGAGAAGGTCCGCGGCGAGAGTCAGGAGACCATCAACCGGACCCTTCAGGATGTCGAGCACCAGAAGCGCCAGGCTCTCCTCCAGGCCCGGGAGGAGTGGCTCAAGTCGAAGTCGCGACTCGAGCAGGATCTGCAGGCTCGATTGCGCGAGGGGGAGACGCAGAAGCGCGCCCACGACGAGCGCGAAGCCGGGCTGAACGAAGGGGACGCGCGGCTCCGGTCGCGTGAGAGGACCCTCGAGGCGCGCGAGCGGGACATCCAGCAGTCCGAGGTGGAGGCCCGGAAGGAGCGCGACAGGGTCAGGCGCCTCGCGGACGACCTCAACGGCCAGCTCAGCCGCGTCTCCAGCCTCACCACCGAAGACGCCAAGCAGATGCTCCTCACCAACATGAAGCAGGAGGTGCGCTTCGAGGCGGCGAAGATGATCCGCGAAGCGCGCGAGGAGGCCCAGAAGAAAGCGGAGACCGAGGCGTGCAAGATCGTCTCCCTGGCGATCGAGCGCACGGCGTCGGACTGGACCGCGGAGCGCAGCGTCACGTCCTTCCAGCTGCCGAACGACAAGCTGAAGGGGCGCATCATCGGCCACGAGGGGAAGAACATCCGGGCCTTCGAGAAGGCGACCGGCGTGCAGCTCCTGATCGACGAGCAGCCCGACACCGTGGTGCTGTCGTGCTTCAACCCGATCAAGCGCGAGATTGCCCGAATGACCCTCGAGCGGCTGATCAAGGACGGCAACATCCACCCGAAACGGATCGAGGAGCTGGTGCAGAAGAACCAGCGGCGGGTGGACGAGCAGATGCTGCGGGCCGGCCAGGAGGCGCTGCGCGAGCTCGGCATCAACGGCGTCCATCCGGAACTCGTGCGCATCCTGGGACGCCTGCGCTACCGGACGTCCTACGGCCAGAACGTCCTGATGCACTCCATCGAAGTCGCCAAGCTGACCGCCATCATGGCGTCCGAGCTGAGGCTCGACGGCATGCTGGCCAAGCGGGCCGGACTGTTTCACGACATCGGCAAGGCGATCGATTTCGAGCGGGAGGGGACGCATCCCGAGATCGGCGTCGAGGTGGCGACGCGGTACAATGAGCACCCCGTGGTGGTGAACGCCATCGGCTCGCATCACGAAGACGTGGATGTCACCCATCCCATCTCCGTCCTCGTGTCGGCGGCCGACGCGATCTCGGGGTCGCGCCCGGGGGCCAGGCGCAAGAGCGTCGTGGACTACGTCCGTCGGATCGAGCAGCTCGAGGGGCTGGCCAACGAAATGGAAGGGGTCGAACAGTCGTACGCCATTCAAGCCGGCCGGGAGATCCGCGTGATCGCCCGGCCGGACAGGGTGACCGACGATCAACTGGCCCTTCTGGCGTCCGACCTGGCGAAGAAGATCCAGACGCACATGGAGTATCCGGGAAAGATCAAGGTGACGGTCATCCGGGAGCTGCGGGCGACCGCCACGGCCCACTAGGACGCGAGCATTCTCCGGGGCGCGGGTGTTGCGGCTCCGCCGCCGGGAGGAGGAGCGACTTCCATGACCCAGATGGAGCAAGCCAAGCGCGGCCGGATCACGGACGAGATGCGGTACGTGGCCGCCGTCGAGGGTACGGATCCCGAGAGTCTGCGAGCGCGGATCGCGTCGGGGGTCGCGATCATCCCGAAGAACGTCCACCACGACTTCAACCCTGTCGGCGTCGGGCAGGGGCTGTCGACCAAGGTCAACGCCAACATCGGCACGTCGGGCCATCACCAGCAGCTCCATGAGGAGGTGGAAAAGCTCAAGGTGGCGGTCGCCTGCGGAGCGGAAATGGTCATGGACCTGTCGACGGGGGACGAGCTGGATCGCGTCCGTCGGGAGATCCTCAGGCGCTGCCCCGTCATCCTGGGAACGGTTCCGATCTACCAGGCGGTTGCCGACCGAGGATCGGTGTACGAGATGACGGCCGACGACCTGTTCGGGGTGATCGACAAGCACGCCCGGGACGGCGTGGATTTCGTGACCGTCCACTGCGGCGTGAGCCGCGAGGCGGTGAGGCGCCTCGACGCCGACGGCCGGATCGCGGGCATCGTATCTCGCGGCGGGTCGTTCCTGGCCTCATGGATGGCGCGCACAGGCGAGGAGAACCCCCTCCTGAAGGACTACGATCGGCTCCTCGACATCGCCTTCGAGCACGATCTGACGCTGTCGCTCGGCGACGGTATCCGGCCGGGGGCCACCGGCGACGCCACCGACGCGGCGCAGATCCAGGAGCTCCTGACCCTCGGCGAGCTGACGCGCCGGGCGCACGAGCGATCGGTGCAGGTGATGATCGAGGGACCGGGTCACGTGCCGATCGACCAGGTGGAGGCGAACGTCCTGCTCGAGAAGAGAGTCTGCCGCGGCGCGCCCTTCTACGTCCTCGGCCCGCTGACAAGCGACATCGGGGCGGGGTACGATCACATCACGGGCGCAATCGGCGGGGCGGTCGCCGCCGCGGCGGGCGCGGACGTCCTGTGCTACGTGACTCCGGCCGAGCACCTGCGGCTGCCGGCGATCCAGGACGTGCGCGACGGCGTTCTCGCCACGAAGATCGCGGCGCACTCCGGGGACCTGGCCAAGCGCGTCTACGGAGCGAAGAGCCGCGACGACCAGATGTCGGTGTATCGCAAGAAGCTCGACTGGGAGGGTCAGTACCGTCTGGCGCTCGACCCGGAGAAGGCCCGCGAGTTCCGCATGATGAGCGAGGACTACGACAAGGCGGTCTGCACGATGTGCGGGACCCTGTGCTCGATGGCCCTGGAGAACACGCGCGATCGTCTGGGTGAGCTGCTGACGGCGCCGGAGGACGCGGCCACCCACCGTCACGTGCGGGTCGGCTCGGTCTCCTACCGCCGCAGCGCGGGGAATGCATGACACCCTTCCAGAGGCGCTACGTCGTCGCGAGCGGGCTGGGCGACGTGCAGGACAGGGTCGTTGCGGGCGAGCGTCTGTCCGGCGCCGACGGGCTGCGCCTCTACCGTCACCCGGATCTGCTCGCCCTGGGGACTCTCGCCAATCATGTTCGCGAGAGGCTGCACGGCCAGAAGGCCTATTACATCGTCAACCAGCACATCAATCACACGAACATCTGCGTCGCGGGCTGCAAGTTCTGCGCGTTCTACAGGACGGCCAAGCAGAAGGATGCGTACGTTCTGTCGATGGACGATGTCGAGCGGCGCATGCGCGAGCACCTGCATGAGCCGATCCGCGAGATCCACATGGTCGGCGGCGTGAACCCCGACCTGCCGTTCACCTACTACCTCGACGTCATCCGGACGATGAAGCGCGTCCGCCCGGAGGTGCACGTGAAGGCCTTCACCATGGTCGAGATCGCGGCCATGGCCGAGACCTTCGACATGACGCCCCTTGACGTTCTGTTGAGGCTCAAGGAGGCGGGGCTCGGGTCGATCCCCGGCGGCGGGGCCGAGATCCTGACCGACCATGCGCACCAGGTCCTGTTCAAGGGGAAGATCGATCACCGTGGCTGGATGGAGATCGCCAAGACCGCCCATCGGATCGGCCTCAAGAGCAATGCCACGATGATGTTCGGCCACGTCGAGACGCTGGAGGAGCGCATCGAGCACATGCTGCTGCTGCGCGAGGCGCAGGACGAGACGGGGGGATTCATGGCCTTCATCCCTCTGGCCTTCCACCCGGAGAACACGCGCCTGTCGCACCTGCCGAGGCCGTCGGCGGCGGACGAGCTGCGGAACCTCGCGATAGGCAGGCTGATGCTGGACAACTTCCCGCACATCAAGGCGTACTGGATCATGATGACACCGCGGGTGGCCCAGGCGGGGCTGCACTTCGGAGCCGACGACCTCGACGGCACGGTCATGACCGAGGAGATCTACCATCGGGCCGGCTCGACGTCGCCCCAGGGCATCGGCCGGAGCCAGCTCATCACGCTGATCGAGGAGGCGGGGCGCGTGCCGGTCGAGAGAGACACGCTCTACAATCCCGTCGAGGCGCCCGCCCGCCGCCCGCCGCTCGATTGGCGCGCCGTTCCACCGACCCCCGTGGACACGACGGCCGCCGGAGACCGGGTCCCGTCCTAAGATTCGCTCCGACCCGGGATGGCGCGGCCGGGGAGCAACCCGCGCCTTCGCGGGGGTGGTGATCCGTGTGGATCCATCTGAACGGTCGGCTGGTCCCGGAGGAGGAGGCGCGAGTCTCGGTCTTCGACCGCGGCTTGCTCTACGGAGACGGCGTTTTCGAATCGTTGCGCGCGGTGGGGGGCGTGGTCTTCCGGCAGGACCGGCACCTGGAGCGGCTGCATCGCTCGGCGGACGGCATCGGTCTCGACCTGACATCGGCGGGTCCGGTCCTGGCCGGAGCCCCGGGCGAGGTCCTCGAGGCGAACAAGCTGACGGACGCCCGCATCCGCCTGACGGTGACGCGCGGGACGGGGCGGCCGGGCGACTACGTGGAGGCGATCGGGCCCCCGACCGTGGTGGTCTCCGCGGCCCCGTTCCAGGGACTGGATAAGAGCCTGTATGCGGACGGAGTGCGCGTCCTGATCCCGCGCCGCCGGCAGATCCCCCCGGACGCACTCGATCCCGCCCTCAAGACGATCTCGCGTCTGGGATCCGTCCTGGCGCGCCGCGAGGCCCGGGATCGTGGCGCGTTCGAGGCGGTCCTTCTGGACGGGGGTGGCCACCTGACCGAAGGGACGGCGAGCAATGTCTTCCTGGTGGTGATGGGTCGTCTCCTGACGCCGCCGGCGCCCGCCGGAGGACTCGCCGGGATCACGCGCGAAGCCGTCGTCGAGCTGGCGCAGGCGGCGGGGATCGAGGTGTCCGAAGAACGCCTTCCGGCCGGTCTTCTGGCCGAGGCCCAGGAGGCCTTCCTGACCAACACCTCCTGGGAGGTCCTGCCGGTCGTCCAGGTGGACGAGCGACGGATCGGCGAGGGGGTCCCGGGTCCGGTGACGCGCGACCTGCTGGCGGCGTATCGCGACCTGCTTGAGAAGGAGTGCGCCGCGACACCCGGCACCCCGCGGCAGGTGGGACGATGATCGAGCCGCTCCTTCCGGTGGCGGCACCTCCTCGCCCGCTCGTGGAGGATGGCCCGGGGCGCGTCGATCCCCTCGAGGACCTCGCACGCGTGCGCCATCGCCGCCATCCCGTCCTGCTCTTCAGCGGTCTTCCCGGCCACGTCGCGTCGCGTTTCTCCGTCCTGTCGTGGGACCCGCAGGTGACGGTGTCGATACGCGCCGATGAGGCCCGCGTGGTGCGTCACTGCGGCGGGCGCACGACCGTCGAAACGCGCGGCGCACGCGATCCGTTCGACCTCCTGCGCGCCCTGGCGCCGGCCGGCGCCGTGCAGCGGGTCGCTTCCGGTCTTCCGTTCGCCGGAGGAGCCATCGGCTATCTCGGCTACGGATTGAGACGGGCGGTCGAGCGTCTGTCCGCCCCGCCTCCCGATCCCTTCGGGCGGCCGGACGCGTGGTTCGGCCTGTACGACCGGGCCGTTGTCTACGATCACCTCGAGCGGCGCGCCCTCCTTCTGGCGACCGGTCTGGGAGCCGCCGGCGAGACGCAACGGGAGCGGCGCGCCGTGGAGGCTCTCCGGGACATGCGATCGACTCTGGCCGAACCCGCCGCTCCGCCACGCGCCCCGCGAACCGCCGGCCGCCGCCGCGCGATCCTGAGGACCGGCAAGGCGGCCTATCTGAGGTCGATCGGCAGGGCCCTCGAGTACATCTCTGCGGGAGACATCTATCAGGTGAACCTGTCGCACCGCATCGAGTGCCCCATCGACGATGATCCGCTCGACCTGTTCCTCGATCTCTCCCGCCGCAATCCGGCCCCGTTCGCCGCCTACATCGACACCGGGGAGTTCCAGCTGGTCTCGGCCTCGCCGGAGCGCTTCGTCTCCCTCCACGGGGCCCGGGCCCGGACGGGTCCGATCAAGGGGACCCGCCCCCGCGGCGCCACGACGGACCTCGATGAACGGCTGGCCCGCGACCTGCTCGCGAGCGCGAAGGACCGCGCCGAGAACGTCATGATCGCCGACCTCGTCCGAAACGACCTGGGACGCGTGTGCGACAGCGGGAGCGTGCGCGTCGAATCCCTGTGCGCGCTCGAGTCGTTCGCCACGGTGCACCACCTGGTCACGACGGTCGGCGGACGGTTGCGCCCGGACGTGGATCGGGTCGACCTCCTGCGCGCTCTCTTTCCGGGCGGTTCCATGACCGGCGCCCCCAAGGTGCGTGCGATGGAGATCATCGACGAGCTGGAGGGGGAGGAGCGCGGCGTCTATGCCGGCGGCATCGGCTACCTGTCTCTCGACGGCGGGATGGACTTCAACATCGTCATCCGGACGATCCTGTGCGCCTCCGGCCTCGCCCACCTGCGCGTGGGCGGAGCCATCGTCGCCGACTCCGAACCGGAGAAGGAGCACCGGGAGACGCTCGACAAGGCGCGCGCCCTGCTCGACGTCCTGGACGCGGACCTGGCCTGCGGCTGACGATCGTCTAGAAACCGAAGCTGAAAGTGAGCGTCGCCCAGGCCTGGCCGTCGCGCGGCAGGCCGGAGGAGAGGACCGCGCGCCCGCGGGCGCCGAGTTGCGATTCCAGGGAGAATCGGACCGGTTCGTTGCGCATCGGCAGGTCGATCCGGCCGCGCAGGGCGCCGAACTGGGCGCGGAACAGCAGAGCCGGATGCGCGTCCAGGCGGACTCCGACGTCGCCGCGCAGCCGCGGCGCGCCGCCCGCTGAGGCGGGAGCCTCGTCGCGTCCCTGCGCCGGTGCCCCGGCACCTGGCCCCCCGGACCGCGTACGGCGCAGGGACAGGTTCTGCAGCAGGTCGAGAGTGGGGCCCAGGCCGAGCGAGGCGCGAGCCACACGGTCGAGCTCATCGCTCAACGCCCGGTGAGAGGACCGGGTGATGACCCGTGACGCCGCGGCGCTCGAGTTCGCTTCGACGGCCGAGTCGAACACGCCGAAGGAGTCGTTCTGGAACGCGCTCCCGGCCTCCGAGACGTTCCTCTCGCGGTAGCGCCGTGCCTCGTGGCTCATCTTCGACAGGAGCCGCACCGAGAAGCCTTCCGGCCGGAAAGCCAGAGCCCCTTCCTGGCCGAATACCGGCATGAACGACAGGCTCTCCCGGACGAAGAGGGGGTGGACGGACGGGAAGAATCCGGGCCCGGGCGCGAAGCGCAGCGGCGCAGTGACGGGCAACGGAAGCGGGGGGCCGGGCACGTCGGTCGAAGGCCTCGACGCGCGATTCGCCGCCGGGACGTCGCCGGACGCTTCCGGCAGGACCGCCGCGAACGACAGGGCCGGGGCGGCCGGAACAAGCGCGAGAACGGCGCGAAGTGCGAAGCGGACGGAGTGCGTCCCGAAGGGCATGCCCAAAAGTACCGCGAACCGCGTGGAAGTCAAGCCCATCAAGGCTTTCAAGGGTGTCTTCGCGGTCAGCATGCAGCAGGGGCCCGCGGCGGGCGGACCGGTGTCAGCCGGCCGACGCTCGAACCGGATGCTATAATCCGCGCCCATCGCCGGAGGGGAGGGCCGGCCCGTCTCCGGGCCTGGAAGACCGCCCCGGCTCTCGGGGGCCGCGTGACCCGCACGGCGTTGCTGCTCTTCCTCTCCTCGTGCGGCACCGCCGTCATCCACGCTCTCATCCCGGACCATTGGCTCCCCTTCGTCCTCCTGGCGCGCGTCGAGCGCTGGAGCGAGAAACGCGTGGTCCTCCTGACGGGATTGGCGGGCTCCCTTCACGTGGTCGTGACCATGCTGTTCGGGGGGCTGACGATCGTGGCCGGCTCGGGGAGGGTGGAGGGACTGGCGGAGCGCACCGGCCGGTCGCTGGGATTCCTGGGTGGTCTGATCCTGGTGGTGTTCGGAGTCTCGTACGGACTCTGGAGGCATTACCGTGAGGCGACCGCCCACGCGCGGAGAGGCGACCTTCCCGACGGCTCCGCGAAGCACCTGCACGCGCACGGCCACCTTCTCGAGCGCTGGTTCCGTGGCGCCGTGACCGCCAGGACCCTGGTCCTGGTCATCGGCATCAGTCCCTGCGCCCTCCTCGTGCCGGTGCTCTTCGCCTCCGCGGTCGAGGGGTCGGCGGCGCTCCTGGCGGCGGCCCTCGGGTTCGCCCTGTGCACCATCGGGACGATGACGGGGGTGACGCTGTTCGCCGTGCGCGGAATCCGGCGGATCGACCTGCCGTTTTTCACGCGCTACGGCGATCTGATCAGCGGCGCCCTGGTCGCCGGCGTCGGCCTCCTGATGATGCTCCACGAGGGCTGAACGCTTGCGCGGATGAAGAGGATTCTGGTATAAGAACGACCGACGCCCCCGGCCGCGTCTGAACTTCGGACGCCTCGACCGGATTGAGTGGGGTTATGCTTCTGACGATCCGCGAGGCTTCGAGGCTCATCGGCAGGACGCCCGCCACCGTCCGTCGCTACATCCGCTCGGGCCGTCTCAAGGCCGAGAAAGAGATCGGGAAATTCGGCGAGGAGTACAAGATCCGTCGCGAGGACCTCCAGGCCCTCGGGTTCTCGACGGATGGAGAGCTGCCGGCGAGGATCCCTCACCCGGTCCCGGCCATGCGCGACACGGCGCCGCAGGAAGTGATGGTGCCAGTCTCGCTCTACAACGAGCTCCTCCTCAAGCACGAGCAAATCCTCGTCCAGTACGGAATGATCCGGGCCGGGGGCCAGAAGCTGTTCGAGTACAAGGCGGTTGCGGAAGCCAGGGACGACGAGCTGAAGCAGGCCGACGACCGTTATCAGGCGCTGCGCTCACGCGCCCTGAAGGAGATCCAGTTCCTGCGCAAGCATCTTCGCGAAGCCGAGATCGAAGTCGAGGAGCGCAACATCGAGATCACGCTCCTGCAGGAGAAGCTCAAGAGACTCGAGGCCGCGGCCGCGCACGCAGCGACGGCGGGCAGCTTCGACAAGAGCATCGTGGACATTCGTCAGAAAGAGCACGAGATCGCGCAGATCGAGGCCGGCGCCCCCAAGACGGCGCCGCAATTCGATCCTGCCGGAGAGTGGCTTCAGAGGCTGTCCACGGGTACGGACGACGCGGACAACGACCACTGACGTCCGCTCAGCCCCGATCGGGCCTGCGACGCCGTGTGCCGGGGCTTTGCCCCAGGCGTGGGTCTCGGAGCGTGGTCCGGCGCGGTGACCCGCTCGGCGGAGACACACCGGCGAGCCCCCCGCCCGCGGCCGGTGATCGCGTCCCCGGTCGGGTGCGGGCTTCGGTCTCCCGCGTGTCCTGATCGCGGCAGCTTTCGAGGATTCTCCGGATGACTTTCGTCTTGAGCACGCGGGACCGTCCTCGCGCGGACGCGGTACCGCGCTGCCTCGAATATAGAGACCGTGCGACGACGATCAAGACGGACCCAGGGCAACTACACAAATGAAACGCAGGAGAATCCGGGGGGTGCGGTGATGAGGCGTGTGGTCTTCACGGCCCCTCTGGCGCTTGTCCTTGTCTGTGTCAGCCTCGCCGCGGCGGGGCGAGTTGCTCCCGAACTCGCCCTGTTCGATGCGCCGAAGGGCGCCTGGCTGGGAGCCCTGAGAGAAGACGCTCCGCTCGTCGTCCTCGAGGAGCGCGACGGCTGGCGTCGGGTGCGGCTGGAGGGGTGGATCATGGCGCCGACCGCTGCGCCCGCCGGGACGGGCATGCCCGTCCCCGCTGACACGCCCGGAAGCCCGGCGCAGGCGGCCACGCCGGCCATGCCTCACCTGGTGAGCGTGCAGGGGGTCCTGGCTCCCCCGCTGGGCGCCGGTGGCGGCGCCGGGGCGGGTGTCCTCGTCCTTCTCGTGAAGGAGAACGGCGATCTCGACTCCGAGCACCGCAAGGCGGGGGCCGAGTGCCGGGCGCGCCTCGATCGGAAGGATCGCGACCTTGGGACGCTCCGCGCGGAGGCCGACCGCGCCCTCACCTCGTCCGACAACTTCCGCGAGGCGTCGGGCCGCAGTGACCAGGCCAAGACCCGCCTGGCCACGGGACAGCGCGAGCGCCGCGACCTGATCCAGGAGTGCCGTGCCCGCGCGCAGGCGGTCTTCGAAGTGGCGGTGACGGGACGCGCCATTTCCGACGCCAGCGGCCGGTTCGAGTTTCAGGGGGTCGTCCCTGGACGCTACCGGGTCGTGGCGTTCGAGACCACGGGGGATGTTCCGCGCTCCTGGTCGTTTTCATTCCAGGTCGAGGGGAACGGACCGCGCGTCCTCGACCCGAGCGCCGACCGGTCGCCCGTCCCCGCCGACTGGGGCCTGCGCTAGGGGGCCGCGCCTCGACGGTGTTCTAGAGTCGCAGGGTGACGATCGTGACGCCGACGCCCCCCTGGTCTGAAGGCGCGCTCGTGAATCCGTCGACGTGCGGATGACGCTCCAGGAGACTCGCGATCGCCTTTTTCAGGCGACCGGAACCCACGCCGTGCACGATGCGGACGGGACTCGTCCCCGCCAGGTAGACGTCGTCCAGATACTTGTCCACGAGCTCCAGCGCTTCTTCGACCGTCCGGCCGAGGAGGTGGATCTCGTCCGCCGCGGCGGCACCCGGCTTGCGCGACAGCGTCACTCCCTCGGGCAGCGTGGACTCGACGACCCCGGGCGCGCCGGGCTTCGATTCGGCACGCAGCTCGCGAAGGGCGATCGTCATTCTCTTGCCGCGTACGAGAACGACCACGCGGTCGCCGCGGACGGATTCCACCGAACCGTGAACGCCGAGACTGTCCACCACGACCCGCGTACCCGGTCCAAGGCCCTTCCATTCTTGATTCGGGGCCGCGGGCTCCGGCCCCGCTGTCTTCAGCAGTGAGCGCGCCCGGGCCCGCAGCGCCGCCGCCGCTTTCGTCTCCTGGCGTCGCATGGCGACCAGGAGCGTCCTGTCCTTGACGGTCTCGAGGTAACGCTCTCCCTCCTCGCGCATCGCCTTGAGGGCGTGCTCGATCTCGGCCACCACCGCCCGCTGTCGTCGCGCCTCGCGCTCCTGAAACTCCGCCTCGAGGGCGGCGCGCCGGTCCGCGAGCCCCTGTCGATCAGCGTGGATGTCGCGGAGCCGGGCGTCCATGTCGGCGGTCATCGCCTGAAGGCGGGCCAGGTAGGACGCGACTCTCTGGCCGGACTGCCCGCGCCCCGCGCGGGCCGCTTCGAGGATCGCGACGGGCAGACCGAGACGCTCGGCGATCTCCAGCCCACCACTCCTCCCGGGGATCCCCGCGATCAGCTTGAAGACCGGACTGAATGTCTCTTCCTCGAACTGCATGGCGGAATTGGCGCACCCCTCGGTCGTGGCCGCATAGGCCTTCAGCGCCTCGAGGTGAGTGGTGGCGATGACCAGGGCGCCGCGCTCGCGCAGGAAATCCAGGATTGCGATGGCCAGCGCCACACCATCCTCCGGATCGGTGCCGGTGCCGATTTCGTCCATCAGGACCAGGGCCGGCGCTTCCAACGCCCCCGCGATCTCGGAGATGTTCCTCATTCTGGCCGAGAACGTGCTGAGGCCGTCGGGGATCGACTGGTGGTCGCCGATATCGATGAAGATGCCCCGGAACACGGGGAGCACAGCCTCCGTGGCGGGGACCGGCAGTCCGGACTGGAACATGAGCGACAGGAGACCGGCTGTCTTCAGGGCGACCGTCTTGCCGCCGGTGTTCGGACCGCTGATCATCAGGACGCGTGTCCCCGTCGACAGCTCCAGGTCGAGGGGCACGATCGCGCGCCCCTCGGTTTTCAGGGCCTGCTCCAGGAGCGGGTGGCGGGCCGCGCGCAGCCGCAGCTCACCGCTCGAGGAGATCTGGCCGGGGCGGGCCCCGAACCTTCGCCCGAGACGCGCGCGGGCCGAGAGAAGGTCGAGCCGTCCGATGCCGACGACGAGGACGCGCAGCTCCGCGAGTCGCCCCCGCAGCAGATCGCTGTATTCCTGCAGGAGACGCTGGATCTCCGCCGCCTCGCGATCGCGCAGCGTGACGATCTGGTTGTTCAGATCGACCGTCTCGATCGGTTCGACGTAGACGGTGGCGCCGCTGCCGGAGACACCGTGAACGATTCCCACCAATGACCCCTGCGCCTCGGAGCGGATCGGAATCACGTGCCGGTCGCTCCTGATGGAGATGAACGTATCTTGAAGCGCCCGCGCGACCTCCGGCCGCGCGACGATGGCGTCGAGGGCCTCCTGGAGCCGCTCATTGCGTCGGCGAATCTCCTGGCGCACGGTGTGCAGCTCGTCGCTGGCGGAGTCCTCCATCTCTCCCGTGGTCGCGATCTTCCCGTCGAGGAACCGGATGAGATTGCCGAGCTCAGGGAAATCGCGCGCGGACGCCCAAAGACCCGGGAACAGCCCGCGCGTCTCGGTCAGGGAGGCTTTCAGGGTCCTCCCCGACTTCATCGCCGAGACCAGATCCAGCACCTCGAGCGGGGCCAGGACGGCCCCCTCGACCCCCAGGCGCGTCAGCAGAGGCTCCGCGTCCGGGACGATCCCGAATGGAAGTGCCCCCCGGACCTCGAGGTAGTGGAGCATTTCCGCCACGAGACGATTGACGGCCTCGACTTCGGGCGGATGGAACGAGGGGCGCAGCGTCAGAGCCGAGGTGGCCCCCGCCGGGGTGGCGGTCTCGGCGGCGAGCAGGTTCAGGACGCCGTCGAATTCCAGGGAGGAGAGTACGCTCTCGACCACGCTCCTTACCAGAGGTAGTATTTTCCTGTTGACAGGGCCCTATATCTTGGGTAGAGTCGGGCTACACGGGTTGGAGCAACCAGGGAAATTCGCGACTCATTTGAGGGTGATTGTGAGATTCCCGGAACTGCCCGCCTTCCAGAAGTTGACCACGTACTGGAGACCTTTCCACGAAGTTCCCCACACCTTCGCCGGGGCCTTGAACCTCGGCTCTGCGTACGTCAACCTCGGTAGCTGAAGCACGGGCAGTTCCGGGAAATAAATAGCTCTCACGACCCGGGCCGGTTCGTGGCCCGGGGGTCCCGCGCGAAGTATAATTGCCGCCCGTGACGACGCACATGGTTCGGAGAAATCTAGCACACAAGAGGCGGACGGGGCGATCTCGATTCACCCGCCGCGGCACACGTCGTTCGACGAGGACTCCCGGTCCCATGACGGTGATCGCCATCGTCCTCGTCGGGTCGGGTATGGTCTCGCTCGCGTCCCCGACCAAGGCGGAATCCGCGACCCCCGAGACGCCACCCGCCTCGGAGGCGCCGGCGCCGCAGCCGCCCGCCATCCTCGCTCCGCCGCTGCCAGCCTCTCCCGCGGCCGACAAGGGGCGCGTGGCGTTGATGATCGGCGGGAACAGGCGCTGGTGCACGTTCCCGGACGACCGGCCCATCCGCCCGCCTCAGAAGCCCGGAGTGCCGGAGAAGAGGAACGAGGTCTTCACGTTCGGCTACAGGTTCAGCGTATCGGCCGTGAAGCGAGGACAGGCGGACACCCCGTTGATGCTCTTCGAATCGCCCGTGTTCCGCACCGCGACCTGGCTTCCCGCTTACAAGGCGGGCCAGGTCAAGAAGAGCGGCCCAAGGGGGCCGGTCGTCGTCCCGCAAGATGATCGGCGGTCGCTGAAGCCGCCCGAGCCTCCCATGGCGCCGGATACGCTGGTTCCCCGCTGGCAGGAGGAGTACCGCTGCGTGACCCTCCCGGAGCGGATGGACTTCGATCTCGACCCAGGAACGTACGACATCTACCTGGCGTTCGATGTTCTGGGCCGCCAGAACAGCTGGGCGCACCGGAGCTCCGGCTACCTGACGGATGTCCCGGTCGAAAAGGCTCGCAGGACCAGGCTCGATGGCCTGGTCAACCTGGGGGCGGGCTCCGAGCGGCAGGTCGAGATCGAGAGCTCGACGATCGAGCCTGACACGGCAGCGACCCCCGGCGCCTCCGGCCCTTGACGGGCCGGCGACTCCTCCTGCTCGTCTGCCCTCTCCTCGCACTCGCTCTCTACCTTCCCGCGCTGCGATCCGATTTCGTCTTCGACGATCGCGGCGTCATCCTCATGAACCCGCTGATGACCGATCTGCGGGAGCTGCCTCGTCTCCTGGTCACCCCCTACTGGAACGCGCCGGGGCACGCGCACGACCTCTACCGCCCGCTGACCAGCGCGTCGTTCGCCGTGGACGCCGCCATCTCCGGGATGCGGCCCGCGTGGTTCCATCTGGTGAATGCCATCCTGCACGCGCTCGCCACGCTCCTGGTGACGCTCCTCGCGCTCGATCTCGCCGGTGGACGGACGCCCGCCGCGGCCGTCGCAGGAATCCTTTTCGCCGTACACCCGGTCCATGTCGAGGCGGTGGCCGGGATCGTCGGCCGCTCCGAGATTCTCGCCGCCGCCGGCGTCCTGACTGCGATCCTGTTCCACAGGCGGGCGCTTCTCGACCCGCGGCGCGGTGTCTCACCGCTGACCGGCGCCGCGTGGCTGGCCTGCCTGCTCGGCATGTTCGCGAAAGAATCCGCGATCGTCGGCCCCGCTCTCTGCCTGCTGTCGGAAGCGGGGCTTCCGCCCGCAGCGCCGGCCTCGCGGCGGCGGGCGGCCCTGTACGTCGGCTACGCCGCCTGCGTGGCCATCTACTTGACGACCCGCATGGCGGTCCTGGGAGGCCTCGGTCCTGGCGGACCGATTCCATTCGTCGACAACCCGGCTGCCGCCGCCGGCCCGTTCGACGGTCGGCTGACCGGCCTCGGCACCCTGGTCCGCTACGCGGCGCTTCTCGTGTGGCCGTTGCACCTGTCGGCGGACTATTCCTATGACCAGATCCCGATCATCCGCTCGCTCCGCGATCCGCTCGCGGCCGGCGGCCTTGTCCTGGCGCTCGCCGTGCTCGCGGCGGGGCTGTGGCTCCTGCGACGCGCTCCCATGGCCGGCTTCGCCCTGCTGTTCATGGCGGTGAGCGCGTGCCTCACGACGAACATCACGCTGTTCATCGGCACGCTCCTCGCGGAAAGGCTCATGTACCTGCCGAGCGCGGGTCTGTGCCTTCTCGCGGGCTGGGCCGCCGGTCGGCCCGATCGAGGCGGGGCGCGCGCATTCGCGTGGGTCGTCGCGGCCGTCGCGGCCGCTCTCCTGCTCGGTCGGTCCTACACGCGCATCCCCGATTGGAAGGACGACTTCTCCCTGTACAGCAGCGCCGCCCGCGTCTCGCCGCGCAGCGCCCGGATCCAGTACAACCTGGGAAATGCGTACCTGAGAGAGGCGCGCTACGGCGACGCGTCACAGAGCTACCGGGCGGCGCTGGCGATCTACCCGGATTTCCAGGACGCACGCGTCAATCTCGGGATGGCGCTCGTTCAGCAGGGTCAGGCCGCGGAAGCCCTCGGTCTGCTCGAGACGGCGGCGGAGAAAAACCCGAAGGACGCGGACCTTGCGATCAATCTCGGAACGGCCTACCGGAAAATGGGGGATCAGTCCCGCGCCGAGCAGGCGTTCCGGAGAGCGCTGGAGCTGGATGCGAATTCGTCGCGCGCCTGGAACAACCTGGGCTCGATCGAGCTCCTGCGGGGCAACGTGGGCGCGGCGGTGGCGGATCTGCGGACCGCTGTGCGCCTCGAATCCGCGGTCGCCATCTACAGGATCAACCTGGGAGACGCCCTCACCGCCGCCTCGCGCCGGGACGAGGCCGCCGAGCAGTTCGAGGCCGGATTCCGCCTTGAACCGGCACTGGCCGAGGCGCACCGCGGACTCGGGGAGGTCGCCCTCTGGAAGGGGGATGTCGGGACGGCCGAGCGCGAGTTCCGGATCGCGGTCTCTTCGACGCCCCCTTCGGCCCGCGCCGCCAACTTCCTGGGTTACCTCCTCACACGCCAGGGGAAGTACACGGAGGCCGCCGACCAGTACGAGACGGCGCTCCGCCTCGATCCCGGGCTGTCCGATGCGCACCGCAGCCTCGGGCTCCTCTACGCGGAGCGGATTCGGAACCGCGAGAGGGCCGTCGCGCACCTCAAGGCGGCGTTGCGGATGGATCCGGAGCAGCCCCAGGCGCCAGAGCTTCAGAAACTCCTTCTTCGACTGGAGAGCGGCGGCGGAGGTTAGGAGAGGAACCGGACGGGCTGCTAGTTCTTGACGGACGACCTGGCGGCGGCCGGCGTTTTCGCGGGAACCGGCTTCGGCGCCGTCCGGGCGGCGGCGAGCTCCTCCAGGATCGTCTTCTTGAACCCCTCGAACGAACGATCCTGCACCCGCTTGCCGTTGATGAAAAGGGTGGGCGTGCCCAGGACGCGCGCGCCGGCACCGTCGGCGAGATCCTTCTGGACCATGGTCTCCAGGGCGCCGGACTGCATCGACTTCTCGAAGTCTCCCATGTTCAGCCCGACCTCCTTGGCCCACTTCTTGATGTTCTCTTCGCTGATGGCCGTGGAGTTCTGGAACATCTTATCGTGCAGCTGCCAGAACTTCCCCTGCTGGTGCGCGGCCATGGACGCCACCGCCGCCTGGCGCGCGTACTGGTGGATGTTGAGCGGGAACTGCTTGTAGATCAGATTGACTTCCTTCGGAAACGCCTTGAGGACCTGATCCAGGGTGGACTCCAGCCCGGCGCAATACGGACATTGGAAGTCGGAGAACTCGATGATCGACACGGGCGCTTCCTTGGGTCCGCGCATCGGGCTCTTCCCTGAGTCGATCCGGTAGACGACACCCGCGTCGTCCGGAAGCTTGGCCTCGACGAACGTGTCGGACTTGGCCTTCAGCACGCGGACGGCCTCGTTCTCCGGCTTGCCCTCGTGGAGGGCGTCGAGGATCGTCCGGGCGAAAATGAGACTCCGGCGGCAGGACGAGTCGCGCTCCCGGCACACCGCGATCGTCATCTTGCAGCCGCAGTTGCAGCCGTTCTCGTTCATGACCTTGAGGCCGACCTTCTTCTGCGATTCCGACAGGCCCGACCAATCGACTTCTTTGACCCTGGAGAAATCGGTCACGGGTCCCTGGCCCTCGCCCAGGGAGATCCCGGGGAGGATCAGGATGGCCGCGATCGCGGTCGGAAGGAATGCCTGTCGCAGGGGCCTCATGGCGGATTGATTCTACGCGGCGATCCTCAAAAGTCAAGGAGCGTAAGGGTTTGAGGGGTCGGATCCTTGCACCCGGCCCGCGGGGCACTATATTTCCGACCTGTCGAAGACCGCCGGATGGGGGGGAGGATTTGGCCCGCAGAGTCTGGATTCAGCCGATGGAGCGCACCAGCGCCAGGACACTGAGGCTCGCCCTGCGCTGGATGCTCATCCTGGCCACCGCGTTGATCCTGGCCCCGCCCGGCGGGGTGTCACCTGGCCTCTTCGAGGTCGGTCTCATCCTGGCGTTCGCGGCGAGCAACATCGCCTTGACCTACCTGCCCGACCGCCTGTTCGCTTCGCGCCAGGTGGAGTACCTGATCGTGGTCGCGGACACGTTCCTGGTCTCCCTCGGATTGTTCCGCGCCGGCCTGGAGGGGACCGATCTGCAGCTGGCGTTCTTCCTGAATCTGATGCTCGCGGCGCTGGGGACGGACCTGCTGCGCACCATGGCGGGGGCCACGCTGGTCTCGGGATTCTACCTGTACCTGACGCGCGCCCATGGCGGCATGGCCGTCGATCTGACGCCCCTCCTGCTGCGCGTGCCGTTCCTGTACACGGCGGCGCTCTACTACGGCCACCTCGTGCATCTGGGACGAGCCGAGCAGGTGCGCGCCGGTGAGTTCGAGCGCGAGCGTCTCGAACTCAAGACGTTCCACGAGATCACCTCGGCCACGACCTCGACCCTGGACATCAAGGAAGTCCTGTACATGATCGCGCAGCGCATCGCCGTGCTGGTGGATGCGCGCCGCTGCTCCATCCTGACGGTGGACGCGCTCGACGGGCGCTGCTCGGTGCTGGCCAGCAGCGACGATCCGAAGATCTCGGGTCTGGTCCTGGACATGGACAAGTATCCGGAAGTGCGTCGCGCCATCGAGACGCACGAGACGGTCGTGATCAACGACATCTCCCGCGAACCGCTGATGCAGCCGATCAAGGACACGCTCGAGAAGCTCGGGTTCCATTCCATCATGGTCCTTCCCATCCTCTACAAGGATGCTCTCCTGGGCATGCTGTTCCTGCGCGCCGCCCGCGCCGAGCGCCGGTTCACGGCCCACGAGATCATGGCCTGCAAGGTAGTGGCGAACGCCTCCGCGACCGCCATCAAGAACGCCCTGATGTACGAACAGATGCGCGGGGACGCCCGCTCCCGCAAGGAGGCCGCGGAGAAGCTGCAGAAGATCCTCGACCAGTTCCCGGACCTGATCTACACGACCGACATGGAAGGACGCTTCACGGAATTCAGCCGCGGCGGTGAGAGCATGCTGAGGCTGAAGAGAGAGGAGGTCCTCGGCACCAACTGCCTCGATCTCTATCCCGAGGCGGAGGCACGCGGGCGCATCGAGAGACTCCTCGGGGAGGCCTTGCCGCTGCAGGGAGTGGAGACGACCGTGCGCACGCGGGACGGCAGCGCGCGGGACGTCCTGGTGGCCGCGTCGCCCCTGCGGAACGAGTCCGGAGATCCGTACGGGACCGTGGGCATCATCAAGGACATCACGGATCTGAAAGGTGCCCGTCGATCCCTTCAGGTCACCGAGAAACTGTCGGCGATGGGCGAGCTGGTCAGCGGCGTGGCCCACGAGCTCAACAACCCCCTCACCGGTGTGCTCGGGTACGCGCAACTCCTGATGGGCGGCCAGATGGACGCACGACAGCGCAAGAGCGTGGAGCGCATCTTCGAATCGGCTCTGCGCTGCCAGAAAATCGTCCAGAACCTCCTGGCCTTCGCCCGGCGCTACCCCTCCGAGAAGCGCTATCTGGGACTCAACGGGATCATCGAGAAAACGCTCGACCTGAAGGCCTATCAGCTGCGTGTCAACAACCTCAAGGTGGCGAAGAAGCTCGACCCCCTCATCCCGAAAACGATGCTGGACTTCAATCAGATGCAGCAGGTCCTCCTGAACCTGATCAATAACGCGCAGCACGCCGTGGCGTCGCACAGAGGCCACGGGACTCTGACCATCGGGACGTCCGCCAGGGACGGCGTGATCCGCCTGGAGGTCGCCGACGACGGCCCCGGCATGCCTCCCGAGGTCCTGGGCAAGATCTTCGATCCGTTCTTCACCACCAAGGCCGTTGGGGAGGGCACGGGTCTGGGTCTCTCCGTGTCGTACGGGATCGTCAAGGACCACGGCGGTCGCATCTGGGCCGACAGCCGGGTCGGCGAGGGGACGCGCATCAACATCGAACTCCCGGTGGTCACGGACGCGCGTCCCGCCGAGGCGGGGGCGGAATCCGCCTCCGCCACGGTGGCGGGCGAGCCCGCCACGCTCCGGATCCTCGCGGTCGACGACGAGGCGGTGATCCTGGACCTGATCGTCGACGCCTTCGGCCGCGACGGCCGGCACACGATCGACACGGCCGGCAGCGCCCGCGAAGCGCTGCAGAAGCTGGAGCGCCGCAACTACGACATCATTCTCCTGGACCTCAAGATGCCGGAGATGGACGGGCAGCAGCTGTTCCACGAAATCCGGCGGCGCTGGCCCGATCTGGCGCGCCGGGTCATCTTCGCCTCCGGGGACACCCTGCACCCCGACACGCGGCACTTCCTCGACACCTCGGGCTGTCCCTGCGTGGACAAGCCGTTCAAGCTGGAGCATCTGGCGGGTGCCATGAAAGCGATCGTCGGCGGCGCCGATCCTCTCGCCGCCCGGGCGGCCCGCGGCTGACGTCTCTGCTATACTTTCCGCTCCATGCCCGCGTGCGTACCGACGAGATTTCACCGGCGTGCGCCGACCGCCCGGGAGATGTCCGCCCTCGTCCTGGGGGCGATTCTGTGTGTCCTGTCAGGCGCCTGGTCGGCTGACGCCGCCCCACGCGCGCAGGACGGGAGCAGCCCCTCCCCCGCGGTGACCCCCCCGGCGGACGCCCCCGGGGAAGGGCAGTCGACCGGCGAGGACAGCCCGGCGCCTGTGCCGCCCGAGGCGGAGTCCTCCTACCTGGTTCGCGTCTACAAGATCCGGCCGGCCAGGCTCTTCAAGGGTCTTCTCGAGGCCCTGGCCGCCGAGGGTTACCCGCCGGAGGAGGTCGACGAGAAGAGTCAAACCGTCAAGAGCTCCTTCGTCGATTTCAAACAGGCCGATTTCGAGCTCCAGGTGGCCGAGGCCCCGCCGCGTCTGAGCGGGAGCTATCACGTCATGCAGCTGCTCAAGATGAAGGCAGGGAAGGTATCGCTCGAGGGCGTGGTGGCGCAGGGCAAGGAGGGGAGCGTGCTCAGGATGCGCGCGCGCATCCTCGTTACGGGGTTCGACCGGGTCAAGAATGTGTGGGTTCTCGCCGACCGACGATCGACCGGCTCAATCGAAGCCGACTTCATTCACAAATTCGAGGTTCGCATGAGCCTCGAGCACCTCTGATCCGGTCCTCGATGCCCGCCGTCCTCCCGTTCCGCGCCCTCACCTACGCGCCGCGTCTGCGCCCGATCCTGGACCGGCTGGTGGCGCCGCCCTACGACGTACTCACCGAGGAGCAGCGCGCCCGCCTCCTGGCCCGTCACGACGAAAACGTCGTGCACGTCGATCTGCCCCGGCCGTCGGCCGGGGACGAACCCTACGCCGGCGCGGCGCGGCTCCTCTATCAGTGGATCCACGACGAAGTCCTGGTGCGCGACACGCAGGCCGCGTTGTATGTCTGCGAGCAGAGTTACAGCCCTCCGTCGGGCGGCGTGGCCACGCGCCGCGGGTTCTTCGCCCGTCTGACCCTGGAACCGTTCGGATCCGGATCGATCCTGCCCCACGAGCGCACTCTGGAAGGGCCGCGCGTCGACCGCGGACGACTGCTCGCCGCCAGCCGGACGCACCTGAGCGCGGTCTTCCTCCTGCATTCGGATCCAGGGGGAGACGTGTCGGGCACGGTCGCGAAGGCGATGGGCGGCGAGACGTTCCTGCAGGCCCGCGACGACGACGGCACGCTCAGTCGCGTGGTCCGGGTCGGCGACCGGGAGCGCGTCGAGTTCATCACCCGCCGCCTGCGCGATCAGTGGGCCCTCATCGCGGATGGTCACCATCGGTACGAATCGGCCCTGGCCTACCGCGACGAGCGGCGCGCCCGCGGACTCCGGGACGCCGAGCACGTCCTGGCGTTCCTCTGCAGCCTCGAGGACAGCGGTCTCGCGATCTACCCGATCCACCGCCTGGTGCATTCCCTGCCGGGATTCGATGAGGCGGGATTCCGTGCGCGCCTGGCGCCTCTGTTCCGGCTCGAGCGCGTGCGGACGGCCAACGAGCTCCGGGTGAAGGTGTCGTCGAGGTCGGCCCACCCGGGTGTGTTCGGGCTCGTCCTCCCGGACGACTCGTATTGGCTCCTGGAATGGAGCGAGGGGGAGGGGCTCGGGCGAAAGGAGCTCGCGCCGATCCCGGAACCGTTGCGCCGGCTCGACGTCGTCCTCCTTCACCACCTGCTGCTGGAGGGGATCCTCGGGATCACGCCCGAGGCCCAGGCGCGCCAGGCCCATCTGGAGTACGTGAAAGACCAGGGTGCGGTGTTCGAGAGTGTGGCGATGGGCCGCGCCCAGATCGGCGTCCTGATGAATTCGACGCGCATCCAGCAGGTCATCGAGGTGACCCGAGCCGGGCTCAGGTTGCCGCAGAAGTCGACGTATTTCTTCCCGAAGGTCCTGACAGGCCTGGTTTTCGACCCCCTCGACTGACCCTCAAGATTTCCCAGGCAACGGGCTCAGCGCCCGGAGTCGTTCGGCCACCCGGACAAGAGCCGCCGCAACGCGGTCGGGGTCGGTCTCGCGGTTCGTTTCGCCGAATGAAAACGTCAGGGCGCCGCGTGCCGTCACGGGATCCATTCCGATCGCTTCCAGGACATGGGAAGGCTTGTGGACCGCAGTCGTGCAGGCGGAGCCGCTGCCCGCCTCGATCCCCTCCGAATCGAGGGCCTGCACCATCGCCTCCGCCTCGACCCCCCGGACACACAGGCTGACGTGCCCGGGAATCCGGCGCTCCGGATGTCCCGTCGCCTCGAGTCCATCGAGCCTGCCGGCCAGGGCGCGTCGCAGGCGCGTCGCGAGGGAAGCGGCCCGGCGGCTGCGACCGTCCATCTCCGACAGGGCCAGGCGGGCGGCGGCGCCGAACCCCGCCACCGCGGCGAGCGCCTCCGTGCCGGCCCGCATTCCTCCCTCCTGCGTTCCTCCCTCGACGAGCGGCGCCAGCCGGATACCCTCGCGGACGCGCAGGGCGGCTATCCCCTGCGGCCCGTACAGCAGGTGCGCCGATACCGTGACCAGGTCCGGAGCGTCGGGTGCCTCCGGCCAGGGCAGGGCCCCGGCGGTCAAGGTCGCGTCGCAGTGCAGGGGCACCCCGCCGGCGTGCGCCACGCGGCAGAGGTCGGAGAGCGGCTGAAGCGTGCCGATCTCGGCGCTCGCGTGCGCCACGCTGACGATCAGCGTCTCGTCATCCAGGGCACGTCGCAGGTCGTCGGGGTCCAGAAGCCCGTGGTGGTCCACCGGGAGCAGCCGTACGCGAAAGCCCTGGCGTTCCAGGGTGCGCAGTGGGTGCAGGACGGAGATGTGCTCGGTGGCGGCCGCCAGAATCGTTTTCCCCCCGCGCCCCGCCGACTGGGCGATCCCCTTCAAGGCGAGGTTGTTCGACTCGCTGGCCGAGGAGGTGAACAGCACTTCGTCCGAGGCGACCTTCAGGAGGAGGGCGACCGATGCGCGCGCCCGCTCGACCGCCTCGCGGGCCCGCTGGCCGCGCGCGTAGAGACTGGAGGCGTTCCCGAATCGCTCACCCAGGTAGGGCAACATCGCCTCGAGCACTTCGGCGGACACGGGCGTCGTCGAGGCATGATCCGCATAGATCGGTCCGGCCATCGAGGTCGCGCTCAGACGGGGGGGGACTTCGGCGCGATTCGGGGACGGCAGGCGCGCAGCCGGCCGGCGGAGCGCTTCAGGGTCTCGCTGTCCCGCACCATGTTCCGCGCCAGGACCGCAAGCCTTTCGAGTGATTGTCTCAGGCGTCGTCCATCCTCGTGAAAACGAGACTGGCGGCTCCTGCATTCCGACAGCAGGATCTCGAGCGAGGCGATCCGACCGGGGATGTCCCGCACCGCAGACTGCCGGACGGGAAAGCGCAGGATTTTCATCGGCTTCACCAGGCTCCTGGAGCACCCAGAGTTTACGGTGAACGCGGTCCGAGTCAAGGGCCTCATGGCCGGAACGTCACCTGAAACCTCATTTGTTCTTGACTTTGTGCAGCAGCCACCGTACTTAGGGTGAGGCGTCGCACACCGCCCGTTCATCATCGCCCATCATTCAAGGCCCGCGCGGAGGGGGGGCTGTTTGGTGCGCAGGACACCGCGATTTCTGGTCGTGGCGCTTCCTGTGGTCCTCGTGGTGGCAGCCTTCTGGCTCCGCCCGGCGTCCTCCCGCCCGTATTCCGCCACGCACTCCACCATCGAGCCGACCCTCCCGCTGACGCTCGACCTGCAGGCGATCCCCGGGGATCCGGGTCGCGGCCTTCCGCCGCGGCTGGAGGCGACTCTGGGGGCTTCGGGGGATCTCCAGGACGTCAACCTGTCGCTGGTCGTGCCGGAGGCGCTCAGCGCCGATTCCGGGGCAATCGAGAGCGGCCCGCCGGGCTCGTTGCGCGCCGGGGAGAACCGGACATACAGCATCCCCATCCAGTCGAAGCGCGCCGGCGCTTTCCCGATCAGGCTCGAGGCCTCCTTCCGGCTCCCCGACGGGAGGCTGTTCCACACCGAGCAGGGAATCATCTGGAGGAGCGGCGCTTCCGCCCCCCAGGGCAGGCACCATGCCGGGGCCTATGAATGGATGGGTGTCCCGGTCGGCGAGCCGCAACCGTGAAGCGCGCTCTCCTGGGACTGGCACTCCTCGCCTGGTCGTGCGTCCCCGCCCTGGCCGACTACAACGTCAGCGGCCGCTTCGTCTACGTCGACAGGGAGTTCGACATCAACGGCTTCACAGGCGTGGAGCCGCAGCAGCCGATCCGTTTCGCGAGCGTCGAAGTCGTGGAGGGGACCAAGATCGTCGGGAGCGGAGTGACCGACAGCACGGGGAACTTCGTGTTCCACGTGATTGACAACCGGACGCGGGACATCTACGTGCGCTGCCTCGCCCGACGCCAGTCCACGACCGCCGTGCCGATCGATATCCGCTCCGGCAACCAGTCCGGGGACATCTGGTCCATCCGTTCGCAGACTTTCACCGGTCATACACCGAATCAGGACCTCTTCATCGGGACGCTGGCCGCGGTGCAAGGGGCCGGCGGCGAGCCGTTCAATCTCCTCGCCGCGACCGAGCTCGGGAGCGATTACCTCCTGTCGTTGCGCGGCACCGGCACCTATCCGCTCCTGATCGTGGTGTTCAACGCCTTCAATCCGAACCTCTCGAGCTTCAACCCGAACAACAACACCATCACGCAGGCGCGGAACGCGGGCTACGACGACACGGTCGTGATGCATGAAATGGGGCACTACGTCTCCTACAACTTCGCCAAGAGCGACAACCCCGGCGGCGAGCACCATCTCAGCGACTGCAACCAGAACATCATGCTGGCGTGGGACGAGGGGCACGCGTCCTTCTTCGGACTCTCGGCCCGCCGCTTCGCCGGCCTGCCGCACGCGAGCCTGTACGTGCGCACGACCGGGCTCCCCGGCCCCGGAAATCTCCAGTTCTACTTCGATGCCGAGACCCAGCTTCCCTTCGTCTGCCGCGGGTCCACGAGCGAAACGACCGTGTACACGGGACTCTGGGACATCGTGGACGGCGCCACGACCCAGGATGAATCCCCCGGCACGGAGGAGTCGTGGGACCTCCTGTCGGGACAGGACGCGCTGTACTGGAAGGCGATGAGCATCTACCTTCCGACCGCCACCAACGTCAGCCTGGAGGATTTCTGGGACGGCTGGTTCCATCCCAGCGTGAACAACGGGCACTTCGCCGAAATGAAGAGCATCTTCCGCGAGCTGGGCGTGGAGTATTTCACGGACGGGTTCGAGTCGAACGACACGATCGCCGAGGCGCGGACGGTATCGCCCGGAAATACGCTCCTGCACAACACCTTCTTCGCCGATCGCAACAACGACCTCCTCGGCGAGCCCGACACGGATCTGTTTGCATTCCCGGCCGTGGCCGGCACTCCGTACGTCGTCGAGACGCTGAATCTTCTGAGCGATGCGAACACGTCGCTGACTCTTCTCGCCTCGAACGGCACGACGGTCCTGGCGAGCAACGATGACAGAAGCGCCAGCGACGCATCCTCGCTGATCCTCTACACGCCGGCCGCGACCGGGACGCTGTACGTGAAGTCGGTCCACGCGAGCGACTTCGGGATCTACGGGTCGTACGACCTGCGCATCGCGGCCGACACGGGCGGCGTGGACGCCGACGGCGACGGCTACACGACCGACACGGACTGCAACGACAACAACGCGGCGGTCCATCCGGGGGCGACGGAGATCTGCAACGGCATCGACGACAACTGCAACCAGGCGATCGACGAGGGGTTCGATCGGGATGGCGACGGCTTCACGACGTGCAACGGCGACTGCAACGACGGCAACGCGCAGATCCACCCGGGGGTGCCGGAGATCTGCAACAGCGCCGATGACAACTGCAACGGGGTCGTGGACGAGGGGTTCGACGCGGACGGCGACGGCTACTCGTCCTGCGGCGGCGACTGCAACGACGCCAACCCGCAGATCCGCCCCGGGGCGACGGAGATCTGCAACGGCATCGACGACAACTGCAACATGGTGATCGACGAAGGATTCGACAACGACGGGGACGGCTACACGTCCTGCGGCGGAGACTGCAACGACTCGAACCCCCTGATCGGCCCGGGCCAGCCGGAGGTCTGCAACGGGATCGACGACAATTGCAACCTGTCCGTCGACGAGGGCTTCCCGGACACCGACGGGGACGGTTTGAAGGACTGCGTCGATACGGATGACGACAATGACGGCGTGCTCGACCCCGCGGATTGTGCTCCGCTCCTGTACTCGGTGGCGCACACCCCGGGCGAGGCGCTCAATCTGAGCGTGGTGGGCTCCCCGAGTCTCACGCAGCTGGCCTGGGAGCAGGTGCCCGAGGCGAACGTCTACAACGTCTACCGCGGTCTCGTCCAGATCCAGGGCTGGGCGTTCCAGAGCGTCTGCCTGTACTCGGAGGCGGCGAACGTGCGCCTGAACGAGACCCAGTCCCCACCCCTCGGGCAGTTCTACTACTATCTGCAGGCCGCAAGGAACGTCTGCGGCGAGGGGACTCTCGGCACCGGCACCGGCGGAAGCACGCGCCCGACGGCCACGCCCTGCCTGCCCCAGAACCGTGACTTCGATCTCGACCTGATCCCCGACATCAACGACAACTGCCCGCTCATCGCCAACCCGGCGCAGGCGGACCAGGACCGCGACGGCCGGGGCGACGGGTGCGACAACTGTCCCGTGCTCGCCAACCCGAACCAGCACGACTCCGACAACAACGGGGTGGGGGACGTCTGCCAGGACGGCGACGGAGACGGCTTCAAGGCGGACGTCGACTGCGATGACCAGAATGCGGCGATCCATCCCGGGGCGCCCGAAATCTGCAACGCCAAGGACGACGACTGCGACGGGCTGACGGACGAGGGGTTCGGCACGAACGTCAGCTGCAGCGCCGGAGTCGGCGCGTGCCTGCGCACCGGCACCGTCGTCTGCACCTCGCCCACGTCATCGGCCTGCAACGCCGTGGCGGGACAGCCCACCACGGAAGTCTGCAACGCGCGGGACGACGATTGCGATGGGACGGTGGACGAAGGGTTCGACCAGGACGGGGACGGCTACACGTCGTGCGGCGGCGACTGCAACGACGCGGTCGCGTCCATCCATCCCGGGGCTGTCGAGATCTTCAACGGCGTCGATGACGACTGCAACAACGTCATCGACGACGTCGTCGAGACGGTCATCATCCGGCTGGCGACGTACCGCGTTTCCACCAGCACGCTCACGGTCGAGGCGACGTCCAACTACCCGGTCGGGTCGGTGACCCTCTCGGTCGTGGGTTACGGCGCCATGACGTACGTCCCCGCGGCCTCGGTGTACCGTCTCGTCTCCGGCCCGACCGCCAATCCCGGCAGTGTCACGGTGGTCTCAACGGCCGGCGGCAGCGCCAGCTCGCCCGTCACCGTCCAGTAGCCTGGACCCGTTCCCGCGAACTCGGGGCCACCCGCGAGAGACTGCGGCGCAGCCGTCCGAGGAGCCGGTTCACAGGATGGCTGCGGTCGAAGAGCGGGAGGACCGGCTTGCGCCTGATCCCCAGCCTGCGGAGCACCCCGACGAGCCCGGAGTGGCGAGGATTGAGCTGGAGCCCCCGCACGATGGTGTCGAAGGCGAGAGACCGGTCCCCGGTCTTCAGATAGACGCGGCCCAGGTTCCAGTACGCATCGGGGTTGTAGAACTCGCTGCGCACCGCCGCTTCGCAGAACTCGCGCGCCTCGTCCAGACGGTCCGAGCAGATCGCCAGGCACCAGCCGTAATACGAGAGGTACTTCATGGGGACGGCTTCCGCGCCCAGGCGGCGCGCGAGCTGCACCGCCGCCTCGAAATAGGCCAGGGCCTCCAGATGGGCGCCCCGGTCCACGGCGCGCAATCCCCGGCGGAACGAGTTCTCCGACGTCGATGCGTCCATTCGACCCTCCCCTGGTTCACGGATAGGGGCAATATAGGGCCTGGCCGGAGCCGTTCAAGCCGGAGCGTGCGGCGGCGCGGGGGAAATGTGGCGGATGACGAACTTGTCAGGCGCGATCGAGCGAGTCGACGAGAGAACCGTTGACCTCGACGCGGCCGGCCTCGCGCAGTCTCTTGACCAGCGCGCGGTACATCCGATCCTGGCGTTGGCGCAGCAGCCCGTCGCCGATCGAATCCTTCTGGGAGGCGAATTCTTCGCGGTGATCGCTGCGTTCCTTGATTCGGAGGACCACGATCCCGGCCGAGGTCGTCACGGGGTCGCCGAGGGTTCCGGGGGCCAGCGTGCCGATCTGCTTCTCGATCGCAGGGTCGGGGGGCAGGCCGGGGAGGCCGGCGCCACGAGCCAGGTCCGCTTGTGTCTTCACCTCGACCTTGAGGACGCGGGACACGCTCTTGAGGTCGCCGGACCGGCCGACAGACCGGATGGCCTCGGCCACGGCCTGACGGGCGTGTTCGTCCTGGAGGTCCTTGAGCACACGGGCGCGCACTTCCTGGAAGGGCATGGCCGCTGGCGGCGCCGTGCCGGTGACCTGGACGACCACCTGTCCGGCGGGGATCGGGATCGGGTCGCTGACGCCGCCTGGCGGGAGCGCCAGCATGCCTGCGACGACGGCCTGGGACGCGACCACGCCGGGCAGGGCATCGCCGTCGTGCACCTGGCCGGTCTGCTGGACCGCGAGTCCTTGCGACTTCGCCACCACCTCGAGCTTTCCGCCGGCCGCGGCGCGGGCGAAATCGGCGGTGCGCTTGAGGACTTCGCCGCGCGCCCGCTCGAGCTTCAGCTCCTGGCGGAGGGGCTCGCGCGCCTCCTGCAGCGACGTGGTGCGCGGCGGCCGGATCTCCTTGAGTTTGATGATGTGGAACCCGAAACGCGACCGGACGAGATCGCTCACACCGCCGACCGGGAGGGAGAAGGCGCTGTCCTCGAACTCCTTCACCATCTGACCGCGCGGGAAACACCCCAGGTCACCGCCATTCGAAGCCGATGAATCCTCGGACTCCTTGCGCGCCAGGGCCGCGAAATCCTCGCCCTTCTTCAGCCGTCTCTGGACATCACGGGCTTTCGTCTCGGCCTTCTTGACCGCGTCGGGAGCGGCCTGTTCGGCCGCCTTGACGAGGATGTGGGCGGCGCAGCGCTGCTCGCCGACTTCGTAGCGGGTGTTCTTGTAGCGCTCGTACGCCGCGGCGACGTCCTCGTCCGACACGGTCTCCTTGGCGGCGGTGTCCGAGGGACTGAACAGGACGAACAGGCCGGTGCGACCCTCGCCCTGCTTGTAACGGTCCTTGTGCTCCTCGTAGTAGGTCTTCAGATCTGATTCCGGCGGCGCCGTCCCGGCGACCGTCTTCGCGGGATCGGCGACGACGTACTCCACGGTCGCCTTCGCGTTGCGCCGCAGGAACTCCTGCTCGATATCCGCGTCGCTCACGTTCACCGCATCCACGATCAGATGGCGGAACTTATCGATCACGAGCCCGCGTCGGAGCTGGTTCTCGTAGTCCTCGACGCTCATGCGGTTGCCGCGGAACAGACTGCGATAGCGGTCGAGGCCGATGAACCGGCCGCTCTCCTGGAAGTTCGGATCGCGCGTGATCGCCTCGACGAGCTCCTGCGGAGTCACGGAGATCCCCTGGCGCAGGGCCTCCTGGTAGATCAGCTCCTCATCCACCAGCCCGTCGATGGCCGGTCTGCCGATGCGGAACATGGAGCGCTGCTGCGCGTACTGCTCGCCGAGGAGGGACTGGTATCTCTCCTCCAGCTGGCGGGCGGCGAGCTGGAACGTCTCGATCGGGATGGCGACACCGTTGACCCTGGCGGCCCACGTAACGTCCTGGCGTCCCCGCGTCGCTCCTCCGCCCCAGGTGGCGAACGCCCACCAGATGAACATGAAAATGATGACGACAAGAAGCCACTTCAGGTATCGGAACTGCTCACGCATCTGCTGCAGCATCGAGACTGCTCCCTGAGGAAACGGCCGGCATCGTCCGCGGAAGAACACAGTCTACCGGGGGAAGGGTGCCTCCGCAAGTCGCTTTTCTTGCGCAACGCGTCTCCAATCCTATATTTAAGTCGGCATCCGGGACCCGGTCGCCCCGGGAATGGCCGTTCGACCATCTAAGTCGAGCGTCCGCAAAGAGTTGCCAGCGAGGCATTGCGGCGAGCTGAGGACAAACGCATGGGGCAGGGACGCCCGAATACCCCGATCCTCCTCGATTGGGCCACGATTTCCTACCGCAGCATCATGCGCGGGGTCGTGTATCTGGTGCTGCTCCTGGCCATGGGCGGCGTGTTCTACTACCTGCGCGCTGCGCGCCGCACGACGCCGGAAGAGCTGGCGCTCCAGGAGATCAATCGCGCCGAGCGGATGTACCGGGAGGCGCAGGCGTCGGCCGACGCATCCTTCGCGCGGGTCATCGAGAGCGCCGGAAAGATCCTCGACTCGGCCCGCCTGTCCTACGAACGCAAGGACTTCGCCGAGGCGCGCGCGGCCGCGCAGCAATCCCAGTCATTTTCGCAGAAGATCCTCGAGGGGTCCTCGGGGGAATCGTTCACCGCCAAGATCTACAAGTACGAGGGGGACGTCAAGATCAAGCGCTCCCGTCAATTCGTCTGGGACGACGTCAACGCGAGCACGGCATTGCGCGTCGGCGATCAGATCAAGACGGCCGGCAACGGCTCCGCACAGATCATCTATTTCGACGGGACGATCACCACGATCAACCCCGGCTCTCTCCTGGAGATACGCGAGCTGTTCGAGGACCCCACGACCCGGGTCCGCAAGGTCCGCGAAAAGCTCAACTGGGGCGGCGTGTCCGCGACCATGCCCGGCGCCAACGTGGCGGGATCGTTCCACGAGGTGGCGACCGAGTCGACCACGGCACGCGCCGTCGATCGATCGGAGTTCCAGGTGGCCTATGACGCCGACACCCGCAAGACGCGCACGGAAGTGCAGAGCGGCTCGGCGGAGGTCCAGACCGCCGGCAAGACCCTCATCCTGAAGCCCCTGGAACGGATGGAGGTCACCCGCGAGCAGGTCGTCAGCAGGGTCAAGCTGCTGCCGGCGCCGTCTCTGCTCGATCCCACCGACCAGCGCGTGTTCCTGCACGACGACCCCTCGACCGAGACGACCACGCTGCGCTGGGCCAAGGTGGCGGGTGGCGAGCGCTACCGCCTGCAGATCGCGCGCACGGCGTTGTTCGGCGAGCTCCTCCTCGACAAGTCGGACATTCGATCGGCGAGCGTCGAGATCCCCGGATTGCAGGAGAGCAATTACTACTGGCGGGTTTCCGCGATCGACGCGGGGAGCGTCGAGAGCCCCTTCTCGGAGACACGCAAGTTCAAGGTGGCGAGCTCGCGTGAGCACCATACGGACGACACGACTCCGCCGCCTCTCGAGGTCGTCGACTTCCTGCCCTCGGGTCACCTGGTCATCATCAACGGACGGACCGAGCCCGGCGCGGTCCTGTCGATCGACGGTCAGAAGATCGACGTGTACGACGACGGAGCCTTCACCGCGGTGGTGCGCATGAAGAAGGATGGGCAGAACCAGGTGGACCTCGTTGCGCAGGACACCGCCGGCAACACCACGCGGATGCGGCGCAGCGTCTACGTCGAGAGCTACTAGGAGCCTGTCCGATGCCCCGCGGCTCGAAGATCCTCGTGGTCCTGGCCGACGGATCCGGGGGCCTGCCCCCCGCCTGGCGCCGCGCCAGGGACCGCTTCACCGTGGTGCGCTCCTCGGGCCTCGCGGCGGGGCGGCCGGTCGCCGGCCGGATCGATGTCATCCTCTACCAGGTGGACGACGCCGGCAGGCCGCAGGCGGCGATGCGCCTGCTCAAGCGGCTGGACCGGAACGCGCTGCTCCTGCCTTTCCGTCTGGAACGTTCCGGCCGCGGAGCCAGCCAGCGCCGTGGTGCCGGCCCGGCGCGCAACACGGATCCCGGACTCCTGAAGATCGGCCCGACGTTGGACGTGCGCCTGCTAGAAACCCTGCTCGACCGGGAGAAGCAGCTGGCCGACCAGCGGCAGCGCGGCCGCCGCGCGACGCTGGAGGCGCGCGACGCATCCTCCAGGATGAGGGGTCTCACCACCATCGTCCGGCTGACAGGCAGCGAGCTCGATCCCCACCGCATCATCGACGTGGCCATGGAGAGGGTGGGGGAATTCCTCAAGCTGCGGGCCTGGCTGTTCCTTCTGGCCGACCCTGAGCAGGGGCTGCTCACGGTCGAGCGGACCGGCGGCGAAGGGATGGGCGCCATGCGGGGCAAGCGGCTCGGAATCGGTGAAGGGGCGGCCGGCCGCGCGGCGCAGCGACGTCAGCCCGTGATACTGGACGATGCCGGCCCCGGAGACGCCTCGATGCCCGACCTGCCGAAATCGAACCCGGCCCGATCCGTCCTGGCGGTGCCGCTCCTGAGCCGCGGACGGCTCATCGGCGTGCTGGTCGGGCTGGACCGCCAGAGGGCGGCGCACTTCACCGGCCAGGACGCGCGTCTGCTGTCGCTCCTGCTCGAACCCGCGGCCGTCGCGATCGATAACGCGCTCCTCCTGAAGAGATCGGAGGAGCTCTCGATCACCGATGATCTGACGAAGCTCTTCAATTCCAGGTACCTCAACGCCACGCTGCGACGCGAGGTGGAACGCAGCAAGCGGTACCGCACGCCCGTGTCGCTGATTTTTCTGGACCTCGACGGGTTCAAGAACGTGAACGACCAGCACGGCCATCTCTGGGGCAGCCGGACGCTGGTGGAAGTCGGTCGCGTGATCGGCTCGACGGTGCGCGAGATCGATGTCGTGTCGCGCTTCGGCGGCGATGAGTTCACGGTGATCCTGCCTCAGACAGGTCCGGAGGGGGCCGCGATCATCGCCGAGCGCATTCGTCAGAAGATCGAGGAGACCACGTTCCTCGCGTCGTACGGCCTCGAGGTGCGCATCACCGCCAGCCTCGGCATTGCATCGTTCCCCGACCACGGACGCACCAAGGACGACCTGCTGGCGCGTGCCGATCAGGCGATGTATCTCGTGAAGGGCCGCGGCAAGAACGGTGTGGCCCTGGCGGAGGTCGAAAGTCCCCGGCCGGCCGCCGTGCGGACAGTCCGTTGAATCGCGCCCCGTGCAGAGTGTGCGCTTCTGTGTGTAAGCATCTGTGTTGGAAGGGGTTGTGGTCCAAAGTCAATGATTTGACTTTGGGCAGGCAGGGCCCTAATATTAGCCCCGTTCGTAAGATGTTGTCGCGCGGAATCTTGCACGAACCCGCGGTCCTTGACAGGGACTGAGACGAAAAGGAGGCGCAGGTGGGGGCGACGATGGCCTGGAGTCCAAGGTCGGTGCTCAGTCTGTTCTCGAACGATCTGGCTATCGACCTCGGGACCGCCACCACGCTGGTGTACGCCAAAGGCAAGGGCATCGTGCTGTGCGAGCCGTCGATCATCGCGGTCAACCAGAGAACCGGGCGAGTCGAAGCCGTCGGCAAGGAGGCGAAGGAGATGCTTGGCCGTACCCCGGCCAACATCATCGCCATCCGGCCGATGAAGGACGGCGTCATTGCGGATTTCGAGCACACGGAGAAGATGCTCGATTATTTCATCAAGAAGGCGCACAACCGCTCCCTGGGGGTGCGGCCGCGCATCGTGATCTGCGTTCCCTCGGACATCACCCAGGTGGAAAAGCGCGCGGTCAAGGACAGCGCCTACCGCGCCAAGGCCTCCGAGGTGTACCTCGTCGAGGAGGCCATGGCGGCGGCGATCGGGGCGGGCCTGCCCGTCACGGAGCCGACCGGCAACATGATCGTCGATATCGGCGGCGGCACCACCGACGTGGCCGTGATCTCGATGGCCGGGATCGTCTACTCGCGGTCGGTGCGCATCGCAGGAAACCGCATGGACGAGGACATCATCCAGTACATCAAGCGCAAGTACAACCTTCTCGTGGGCGAGCGCACGGCGGAGGAGATCAAAATCAATATCGGCTCGGCCTTCCCGCTGGACGAGGAGCTGACGATGGAGATCAAGGGCCGCGATCTGGTCGAGGGGATCCCCAAGACCCTGGTGATCTCCGACGAGGAGATCCGCGAGGCTCTTTCCGAGACGGTTTCCAACATCATCGAGGCGGTGCGCGTCGCCCTCGAGCAGACCCCGCCCGAGCTGTCCGCGGACATCGTCGACAAGGGAATCGTCCTGACCGGTGGCGGCTCGCAGCTCAAGAACCTCGACAAGCGCCTCCGCGAGGAAACCGGCCTCCCCGTCTCGATGGCCGACGACCCCCAGGCCTCGGTCGTCCTGGGGACGGGGAAGATGCTGGATGACTTCAACCTTCTGCGCAAGATCGCGATCGACTGACAGGGCGGCGCTCCTCCCGGTCCTCATGAGCACGCGGCAGGGAGGCTGAGTCGATGGCCCATCTCCTCACCGAGCGCAAGCCGTACCTCCTGCTTCTGGTCCTGCTGACCCTCAATCTCGGCCTCATGTCGACCCGTATCAAGAGCGCCGGCCAGCGCTCCCTGCTCGAGGAGGCGGTGATGAGCCTGATGTCGCCGTTTCTCAAGGGGGCGCACTGGGCCGGTCAGGGCCTTTCGGGGACGTGGGGCGCCTATGTCAACCTGCGCGGCGTCGAGCGCGAGAACCGCCACCTGCGCGAACAGATCGACGGGCTGGCGCTGAAGGCGCAGGAGGCGGAGGAATCGCGCCAGGAGGTCGTGCGTCTGCGCGAGCTCCTCGACCTGCGTGACAGCGTGCCCTGGACCACGGTCGCGGCGAGGGTGATCGCGCGCGGGGCCGACGGCAGCGCGCGCATCGTCACGCTCGACCGGGGCAGCCACGACGGAGTGCGCGTGAACATGCCGGTCCTCACCCCGCGCGGCATCGTCGGCCGCGTCATCGAAGCCGCCCCGGGAACGAGCAAGATCCAGACCATCCTCGATCCCAACTCCGGGGTTGCCGGTCTCATCCAGAGGACGCGCGTGCAGGGGATGATCGTCGGATCGGGGGAACACGGCTGCCGCATGGAGTACGTGAACGAACTCTCGAATATCGAGGTCGGGGACGTGATCATCACCTCCGGTCTCGACCAGATCTATCCGAAGGGGTATACCATCGGAATCGTGGCGTCGATCGGCGAGGGCGAGGGTCTGACCAAGCTCGTGGAGCTCCGGCCCGAGGTCGACTTCCGCCGTCTCGAGGAGGTCCTGGTGATGCTGAAGCCGGAAGGGCCGCCCGAGCGGAGCGCCTCGCGATGAGGATCGTGCGCGGTGTCGTGGCGCTCGCCGCCGCCGCCCTGGCGCAGGCCTTCCTGTCCCGTTACGCGCCGTCGCTGGCGCGCTACTGCGATCTGTTCCTCATCATCGTGGTGTACTTCGGTCTGACGAGCCCGCCGGCGGGGGCGATGCTCATGGGAATCGGCGCCGGGCTCGTGGAGGACTCCCTCCTCGGATCCGTCCTGGGCATGAACGGCTTCAAGAAGACCCTCATCGGATACCTGGTGGGTTCCTTCGGCTCGTTGTTCATGCTGAATCAGCCGATCCCGAGGTTCGGCATATTGTTCGCCGCGACCGTGTTCGATCCCGTCGCCGAGCTGGGGTTGTCGCTGGCGATGGGGCGGAGCTTCGTCTTCCCCCCGACGCTCGAACTCCTTCAGCGGGGCCTGGGAAACGGCGTCCTCGGCCTCCTGTTCTTCTGGTCCGCCGCGCGGCTCCCCTGACGCCATGGCCTTCGAGCAGGACTACAAAGGGTTCCAGGACTACTACGAGGCGCGGCGCCTGAACACGCGGATCCAGGTGATCCAGGTCCTGTTCGGCGCTGTCCTCGTCCTGTACCTGTTCGCGTTCTGGTATCTCCAGGTCGTCAAGGTCGACTATTACAAGCGGCTTTCCGACAACAACCGGCTCCGCCGCGTGACCCTCATGCCGCTGCGCGGGGTGATCTCGGACGACGAGCACCGGGTTCTCGCCAACAGTCGCATCGCCTTCAACATCCGTCTCGACCGGGAGAAGGTCGCCGACATGAAGGCGTTCTTCCCGCGCCTGGCCGAGATCCTCGGCGTCCCCGAGAAGACCCTCAACGAGCGCCTGGCGCGATATCGCGGGCGCCCGGCGTTCGAGCCGGTCATCCTGAAGGAGGACGTCGATCTCGCGGAGGCGGCGTACATCGAGTCGCGCCGCCTCGAGCTGCCGATGCTGTCGGTCGAGGTCGAGTCGCGCCGCAATTATCTCTACGGCGCGCTCGCGGCCCACGCGCTCGGCTACGTCGGCGAGGTGAGCGAGGATCAGATCCGGAGCGATCCTTCCGGCGAATTCGATCTGGGCGAGATCGTCGGGAAGGCGGGCGTTGAAAAACAGTACGACGGCGATCTGAAGGGCGTGAAGGGCTGGAAGCAGGTCGTCGTGAACAGCCTGGGTCGCGAAATCCAGGAGATCGAGGAGGGACGCAAGCCGAACCCGGGCCGGGCGATGCGTCTGTCGATCGATCTCGACCTGCAGCGCGCGCTCGAGGATGCCTACGGCGACGACGCCGGATCGGCGGTGTTCCTCGATCCCAACTCGGGTGCGATTATGGCCATGATCTCGCGCCCGGCCTACGATCCGAACGTGTTCGCGCACCGGTTCTCGCAGGATACCTGGGGAGGGCTGGTGAACGACCCGCGTCACCCGCTGCAGGACCGCGTGTCGCTCTCCAAGTTCGCGCCCGGGTCGGTGTTCAAGGTGGTCATGTCGATAGCCGCTCTCGAGGAGAACGTCGCGACGCCCGCGCGGGGCGATCACTGCACGGGGTCCTGGCGCTTCGGCGAGAAGGTCTATCAATGCTGGGCCGTGCGCAAGGGGGGACACGGGTACCTGACGATGCGCGAGGCAATCATCCAGTCCTGCAACATCTATTTTTATCACCTCGGCAACGACATGGGAATCGACCGCATCTCGAAGTGGGCCCACCTCCTGGGATTCGGGGAGCCGACCGGTCTCGACCTGCCGCACGAGGAGGCGGGCACGGTGCCCGACCCGGAGTGGAAGAAGCGGGCGGTCCCGCGCGATCCGGTCTGGCACCCCGGGGAGACCATCTCGGTGTCGATCGGACAGGGGGCCATCGAGGTGACGCCGATCCAGATGGCCAGGTTCGCGGCCGCCATCGGGAACGGCGGCACGCTGTACCGCCCGCACCTGCTGCTGTCGCGCGAGGTCCGCGAGGGCGTCGAGGAGGAGGAGAGGCAGGACTACGTCGAAAGACGCGTGCCAATGCGCCCGCGCACCCTCGAGGTGATCAAGGACGCGATGTGGGGCGTGGTCAACGAGGACGGCACGGGGGGGCGGGCCAAGATCGCGGGCCGCGACATCTGCGCGAAGACCGGCACGGCCCAGGTGTTCAAGGCGTCGCGCGACGTCGACGCGGACAAGCTGCCGAAGGAGAAGCGGGACCACGCCTGGTTCGTCGGGTTCGCGCCCAAGGACGACCCCAAGATCGCCTGGGCGGTGTTCGTGCAGAACGGCGGGCACGGCGGGACGACGGCGGCGCCGATCGCCCGCCTCGTGCTGGAGCGTTTCTTCCAGAAGCTCGACGCGCGCCAGGGAGGGCAGCAGCTTGCCAGCGTGGCGGTCCCTCAGTAATTTCGACTGGATCCTGTTCCTGGCGATCCTGGCGGCCTGCTCGATCGGGCTCGTGGTGATCTATTCCGCGACCACAGGAACACCGAGCGCCGGGGCGTTCCACCGCCAGCTGATCTGGCTGCTCCTGGGCATCGTCCTCATGCTTCTGGCAGTCCTCATCGACTACCACACCCTGGCGGAGTTCGCGTCCGCCTTCTACGGCCTGAGTCTGACGCTTCTCCTGCTGACTCTCGTCTACGGCCGCGTGGTCAACTCCAGCAAGTCGTGGCTCGGGATCGGAGGGGTGCAGTTCCAGCCCTCGGAGATCGCCAAAGTCTCCACCATTCTGATGCTGGCGGCCTACCTGGGCCGCGAGCGCGTGCGCGGACTGGGGGTTCTCCACTTCGCGGCCATCTGCGCCATCATCGGACTGCCGGTCCTCCTGATCCTGCGGCAGCCGGATCTCGGGACGGCGGTCACCTTCATGCCGCTTTACGCCGGCGCCGTGTTCATCGGCGGGATCCGCGTGCGCACGCTCGTGATCCTGGCCCTGATCGCCACGCTGGCCCTCCCCATGGTCTGGGGTCACCTCAAGCCGTATCAGAAGGAGCGCGTCAAGACCTTTCTCGAACCGACCCGGGACCCGAAGGGTTCGGGCTACCAGCTCATCCAGTCGCTCATCGCCGTGGGCTCGGGCGGAATTTTCGGCAAGGGGTTCCTGTCCGGGACCCAGGGTTCGCTGCAGTTCCTGCCGGAACAGCACACCGACTTCGTGTTCGCGGTCCTGGCGGAGGAGCGGGGCTTCATTGGAGCGATGCTGGCGCTCGGGCTCTACTTCGTCATCATCTACCGGTGTTTGGCGACGGCCCGTGCGGCCCGCGACCGCCTCGGGGTCTTCCTCGCCATCGGGGTGGTCTGCACGTTCGCCGGCCAGGCCCTGCTCAACATCGGCGTCGTAGTGGGCATGCTGCCGACGACGGGCGTGCCGTTGCCGCTGATGAGCTATGGCGGCTCGTCGCTTGCGAGCACTCTGCTCGGAATGGGACTCGTGCTGAACGTCTGGATGCGCCGTCTCGTCAATTGAACAGCCCGGAATGCGTCGCGAAATCCTGATCGACTGTGCCACGCCCGAGACCCGCATCGCGCTGCTCGAGGACGATGTTCTGACCGAGGTGTTCGTCGAGAGGCCGTCCGGTCGCGGCATCACGGGAAACATCTACAAGGGTCGCGTCGGCAACGTGCTGCCGGGAATGCAGGCGGCCTTCGTGGACATCGGCACCGGCCGCGACGCATTCCTGCACATGCAGGACCTCGAGTCGCCGGCAGGAGACGTGGAGCTCCTCGAAACCGGCCCCGCCGGGAATCCGATGCCCGACGGGGTCGGGGCCCCGCCGGCCCCCGGACGGATCGAAGATCGCCTGAAGGCGGGCCAGGAGCTCCTGGTGCAGGTGTCCAAGGATCCCGTGCCCGAGAAGGGGGCGCGTCTCACGTCGCTCGTGTCGTTCCCCGGCCGTCTCCTCGTGTACCTGCCGAACCATCCTCAGAATGGAATCTCACGCAGGATCGAAGATCCGACCGAGCGCGAGCGGCTTCAGGGGCTGATTCAGGGCGTGGCCCGCGATCTGGGCCTGCCGGGCGGATTCATCGTGCGGACGGCCGGGGAAGGGCGCGCGACCAGGGAGTTTGTCCCTGAAGCCCTGACACTCGCCGCGACCTGGGACGACGTGCGCCGCCGCGCGGAGGGGGCGCAGTCCCCGTCCCTGCTGCACCAGGAGTCCTCGGCCGTGACCAAGGTCCTGCGCGATGTCCTGGGAGAGGACGTGCAGCGGATCGTGGTCGAGGGGGATGCGGCCCTCAGGGAAGTGCAGGAGCTGGTCTCACGGATCGAGCCCGCGCTGGGTTCCAGGATCCATGGCCACGCGGGTCCGGAGCCCCTGTTCGAGGCGCGCGGCGTGCAGCATCATCTCGAGCGCGCCCTGCGATCCCGCGTCTGGCTGAAATCGGGCGGGTCGATCGTGATCCAGTCGACCGAGGCCCTGGTGGCCGTCGACGTGAACACCGGGAAATACACCGGCACGCGGCGCCTGGAGGAGACGATCCTCCGGACCAACCTCGAGGCGGCCGTGGAGATCGTCCGACAGATCCGGTTGCGCGACCTGGGCGGGATCATCGTGATCGATTTCATCGACATGGAGACGCAGGCCAGCAAGGACGAGGTCCTGCTCGCCCTGCAGTCGGAGATGCGCAGGGACCGTGCGAAGTCCCGCGTCCTGCAGATCAGTGAGTTCGGTCTGGTCGAGATCACGCGCCAGCGTACGAAGCGCAGCCTGGAACGGCTTCTCTGCCTGCCCTGTCCCACCTGCTCCGGATCCGGCCGGCTCAAATCGCCCGAGACGATCGTCTACGAAATCCTGCGCGAGGTCCGCCGGCTGGGGCGGCTCGAGGCCGCGACGCGCGTCGTGGCGCGCGTCCACCCGGAGGTCGCCTCGTTTCTCGAGGAGAAGCGTCCCGGTCTCATCGATCCCGAAGCCTTCCCGGCGAGGACGCGCCTCGAGTTCGAGGCCGACGCGGCGCTTCGCCACGGGCAGTTCACCCTGACGCTGAAGGAAGAGGACTGAGCTAGGAGGTGCCCCCGGGGGATGCAGCGCGCTCCACGGCGGCGTTCGCGGCCGCGGGCAGACCCACGGTGACCGTCGTGCCCTTTCCGGGAGCGCTGTCCACCTGGATCGTGCCGCCGTGCTCCGCGATGATCTTCTGCACGATGGCCATTCCGAGCCCCGTGCCCTGCGCCTTGCCGTGAGTGAAGAAGGGCTCGAACACCCGGCGGCGCACCTCCTCGCTCATGCCGCAGCCGCTGTCGCGCACGCTGAGCTCCGAGGTGCCGTTGACGCGCCGGCAGCGGATGTCCAGCAGACCGCCGCCGCGCATGGAGTCGAGCGAGTTGGCGATGAGATTGTGCAGGACGCGCAGCATGCGCGGTCCGTCGAGGGAGGCGCGCGCCTCCTCGTCGAGACCGAGCGACAGGCTCACGTTGGCGCGCTGCAGGCGGGGCTGCAGCGGCTTGAGTGTCTGCCGCACGAGGTCCGCAAGACGCGCCGGCGACCGGAGGAGGGGCGGGGCCTCACGCGAGAACTGCAGCAGATCGCCGGTGAGCCCCGTCAGACGATCCGCCTCGGCCATGATTGTGGCCAGGTGGGGACGTGAGGGATCCTCCTGCGGGGCACGCTCGTGCAGCAGCTCCGCCAGGCCGCGGATGGACGAGAGCGGGCTGCGCAGGTCGTGCACCACCGCGCGCGCGACCTGCCCGATCACCTGGGTCCGCTCGGCGCGCAGCCGCTCCTCGACCAGGCGGCTGTTCTGGATGGAGACGGCCGCGAGACCGGCCAGGGCCTCGAGGAGCGGCAGGTCGGGCTTGTGGTGCGGCAGGCGCCTGCGGCTGTCGAGATAGACGACTCCGATGACATCCTGCCGGACCGACAGGGGAAGGCACAGGATCGCCTGCAGGCGCAGCCGCACGATGCTGTCGGTGGTGAGCTGTCCGGGCTCCCCGGACGCCACGTCGCGGTAGACCGGCTTGCCCGTGGCCGCGACCTCTTCGAGGACCGACAGGCTGACCTGGACGTCGTCAACCCCGGAGGGTCCGCGGTGCCAGCGGTCGAGGCGTCCTCCTTCCTTGAGGAAGAGGTAGCCGCGCTCCGCCCCGGAGAAGCGCAAAGCACCTTCCAGGACACGATCGAGCACGTCCTCGAGAGCGAGAGACGAGGTGATCGTGCGGGCGACCTCCATCAGGGTCACCAGCCGGTCTTCGCGGTCCGAGACGGGAGACCCCTCGACCAGGAATCGGACGGTGCAGGGGTTCGCGCTCCCCAGGACGACGCGCGCGCCGTGGGCCAGCGTGACACCGTCCGCGGGCACCGGCAGGCCGTCGACGGAAAGGGGAGCGCCCGACGCGCCGGGGACCAGGTGGTACGCCCCTCCGAGAACGACGATCTGGGCGTGATGTTCCGCGACGCCGGGCAGGGCGAGGGCCAGCCGCGACGACGGCGCGGAGCCGATGCTGAACGGTGTGTGATCGAGGGGCACGGTCCTGGAGGAGCCGTCGGGGAGAGCGATCTCGAGGCGCACCGTCTGGCGAGGCAAGTTCCCCCCTCCGCTTTGCCGCTCCACCGAATATGGGTCGCGGACAGGCGGGAAGCAAACAAGCCGGGCAGGGAGAGGGCCGGGCCTGGAACGCGGAGCGACGGGGCGGAAAGGACGCCCGTCAGGACTTGACGCGCGCCTCCTGGCGGACCTTGAAGGGACCGTCGAGATCCTTCAGGGTGTTGACGATGCCGCCGTACTCGAGCTCCTCGTGCCCGACCATGGCCGGGCCGAAGAAGCCCTGCTCGCGGATCTCGATCGCCCGGGCCAGACTCGGACACGCCCCTAACGCGCGCGGGAGGGGCGGCGCTCCTTGCGCGCGCGAATCCGGAGACGGGCCCGGCGCCGTTGCAGGGCCTCGCGCTGCCGCCGTCGATCCTCCGGTGTTTTGGGCAGGAGGGCCGGAACCAAGGCGGGTCGCCCGGTGGCGTCGAGCGCCACCATCGTGACATAGGCGCTGCAGCAGTGCGCCTGCAGCCCCGACAACGGATCCTCGGAAACGACCTTCACGCCGACCTCCATCGAGGTGCGAAAGGCGGCATTGGCCGAGGCGAACAGTTTGAGGATGTGGCCGAGCTTCACCGGGATGCGGAACACCAGCGAGTCGACGGACGCCGTGACGACGTTGGTGCGGCAGTGCCGCGTGGCTGCGATGGCCGCCGCCTTGTCGATCAGAGTCATGACGCGTCCCCCCCAGGCGTGACCGTACTGGTTCGTGTCCTCCGGGAGAATGATCTCGGTCATCTCGACGCGGGATTCGCTGGCGGGCTTGGGAGCGGTTCGGGCTTTCATGCCGGCCCTCTCCTCCCGGGACGGGGCGTCCCGGGGGCGCGCAGCGTACCACAGTGGGGGCCACGGCCGTCTTGACAGCCCGTCGCGCCCCGCGGTAGAGTACGCGACCTAATTGAGACTGAGTCGCAATCACAACGAGCCCGGGGACCGGACATGCGGATCGGACAGTCGTCTGGCGTGCGGTGCCGCGCAGCCCATCGCGCCGCGGCGGCCGGCGTGCTCATCTGTCTCATCGCCGCAGGTCCCAGCCGCCTCTCCGCGCAGGACGATGCCGCGAGCGGGCAGGGCGGGACGGCCCGGGCCCGTTTCCTCATGGGCACCCGTCTGGCGATCGAGACGGACGGCCCGGCGCCCGCCGGAGCCCTCGAAGCCGCGTTCGACGAGGTGGCCCGTCTCGAGGGGATCTTCAGCAACTGGCGGCGCGAGAGCGAGGTCTCGCGCCTCAACGACAAGGCGGCGCGGGCTCCGGTGCTCTGCTCGCGTGAGCTCTTCCGCGCGGTGCGCGTCGCCCTGGGCTGGGCGGAAGAGACCGGCGGTGCCTTCGATCCCACGGTGGAGCCCCTGGTCCGTGCCCTCGGTCTGCGCGGTGACGACGGCCGCATGCCGGACCCGGAGAGTCCAGCCGTGGCGGCGGAGGGCGAGACGGCTTCCTCCGTGAGGCCGCCGATCGGCTGGCGCCACGTGCATCTCCATCGCAGGACGCGCTCGGTGCGCTTCGACACCGAAGGCGTGGGACTCGATCTCGGGGGAATCGGCAAGGGCATTGCTTTGGATGCGGCGGCCGGCGTCCTGAGGCGCCATGGAGTGCGGCGCGCCCTCCTCGATTTCGGCGGACAGGTCCTGGCGATCGGGCATCCCGTGCGTTTTCCGGCGTGGAGCATCGGCATCGCGGACCCGGGGGACCGGGACAGCGTGATCGCAGTCGTCGGCATCGACGGCCTGTCCCTGGCGACCTCGAGCAACTCGGAGCGCTTCGTGGAGACACCACGGGGCCGGATCGGCCACATCCTCGACCCCGCGGAAAGGCGGCCGGCCCGCTTCCAGGGATCCCTGACCGTCGCAGCCCGCGACGCGACCTCGGCCGACGCCCTGTCGACCGCCCTCTTCGTCATGGGGCCGGAGAGGGGATCGGCGTGGGCGGAGGCGCGCGACCTCCCGGCGCTGTACGTGTGGCGCGACGATACGGGCGCGCTCCGGTCGAAGTCGTCCCGCGCCTTCGAAGAGCGGTTCGAAGGCGGGGGTTCACGACGGGAACGGGCGGGTCGAGCCGCCGAATGGCGCAAGGAGGCCAGGTGAACCGCACCCAAGGACAGGCACGGGCCGGGCGGCGCCGCGGCGGTCCGAGGCGGGCTGCGATCGCCTGGGCCCTGCTGACCGTCGCGTGGACCGCGGGGAGGCCCGGCCCGACGGCCCAGGGCGCGACGGATGAACGGACCGCATCGAGCGCCGAGGAGACGAGGAGCCTGGCGGATCGGATCGCCGAGCTCGAGGCGCTGGTCGCGAAGCTGCGGGCGGAAATCGATTCGATGCGGGCGGCGCGCGAAGAGGGGGCGGGGGCGCCCACGCTGGAGGAGCTGCAGAAGCGGATCGACGCCCTGGCGCTGGAAATCGAAAGGCTGCGCATCGGCGAAGCGGCCGCGACGCCGCCGGCCGCGCAGGGGCCGGTTCCCGGCTTCGGCCCGGCGGCGTCGAAGGTCTATGCCGTCAAGCGCGGCGTGACGATCGGCGGATACGGGCAGATGCTGTACCAGGACTTCGCGGCGCGCCGGGACGATGGCGCGCCCGCGGGTGTCCCGGACACCCTCGACCTCGAGCGTGCCGTCTTCTATTTCGGGTACAAGTGGACCGACCACCTGCTGTTCAACTCGGAGGTCGAGTACGAGCACGCGGTCTCGGGGGAGGGGGAGCCGGGGGAGACGGCTGTCGAGTTCGCCTACGTAGACTACCGCCCCTGGCGGCGCTTCGGCATGCGCGGGGGGCTGCTCCTGGTGCCGCTGGGATTCCTGACCGAGCTGCACGAGCCGCCCATCTTCCACGGCGCCCTTCGTCCGGAGGTGGAGACGCTGATCATCCCCTCGACCTGGAGGGAGAACGGGCTCGGCGTCTACGGTGATCTCGGTCCGATCTCGTACCGCGCCTACGTGGTGGCCTCCCTGGACGCCTCGGGATTCTCCGCCGACGAGGGGATCCGGGAGGGGAGACAGGAGGGGGCGGCCTCTCGCGCCGAGGACCTGGCCGTGACGGCCCGCGTCGACTGGACTCCGGCGCCGGGGTTTCTGCTGGGAACAGCGGCCTTCACGGGACGGACCGGCCAGGGGGACTCGGCCCTCGGACATCCGCGTCTGACGCTGTGGGACGCTCACGCCGAGTGGAATGCGCGCGGGGTCCACCTGCGCGGTCTTTATGCCCGCGGCATCCTGAGCGACGCGGAGGCGGTCAGCCTGGCGCACGACCCGCTGCTCGCGACCGACCCCACGCGCGGGACGGCGATCGGCGCGCGCACCGCGGGATGGTACGGCGAGGCAGCCTTCAACATCCTGACCCTCCTGAGCCACTCCGAACGCGAGCTGAGTCCCTTCGTGCGTTACGAGGTCCTGGACACGCAGGCGGAGGTGTCACCTGGGTACTCCCGTGACCCCGGAAACGACCGCACCGTGAAGACGTACGGCTTGACCTTCCGGCCGATCCCGAACATCGTCCTCAAGGCGGACGTGCAGGACTCTGGAAACCGTGCCGGCACCGGTGTCGACCAGTTCAATTTCGCGCTCGGATACCTCTTCTGATGATGACCGCTCGCCACCTGATCCTGGTCCTGCTCCTGGCGCTGTTCCTCCCCGCGGGGGGGGCCGCCGCGCGGGTCTATATGACCGTGCAACAGGCCCTCGACGCCGCATTCCCGCCGCCGGCCGAGGTCGAGCGCAAGACTCTCTACCTGGACGAGGAGCAGGTCCGTCGCGCCGCGGAGTCGGCGGGAGCGCCTGTGGAGGCGCGGGTCGTCCCCTACACCGTCGGCACGAGCGCCGGCCGGGTGCTGGGCTATGGCTACTTCGACACCCATCTGGTGCGCACACTTCCCGAAACCGTCCTGATCCTCGTCGGCCCGGACGCGACGATCAAGCGCATCGACATCCTGTCGTTCGACGAGCCTGAGGACTACCTGCCGCCCCGGCGCTGGCTGGACCAGTTTCCGGGCCGCGGGGCCGCGGACCTCGGGACGCGCCAGGGGATCCGCGCCCTCACGGGGGCCACCCTGTCCTCCCGCGCCGTCACCCAGGCGGCGAGGCGAATCCTGGCGCTGCACCGGCTGTTCGTTGCGCCGCCACGGCCCGCAGGCCAGGAGCGCCTCCAGGAGCCGCGCCCGTGAGCGGTATCGAGCGGACGATCGTGGGCCTGGCGACCTGGTGGATGTCGTTGACCGGGGCGGCGTTCTTCTTCATGAAGTACCTGATGAGCTCGGCCGACCCGTATTCTGTCATCCATCACCCCTGGCAGCCCCACGCCCTGTCGCTGCACGTGATCGGGGGCCCGATCGCGGTGTTCGCACTGGGCCTGATCGCGCGAGACCACATCGTGGATCGGCTGCTCGACCCGCGCCAGCGCCACGGTCGCGCCACCGGTCTTGTGCTTCTCCTCCTGGCCCCGTCGATGATCGCCTCGGGCTATCTCCTGCAAGTCGTCACCGACCCGGCCGTGAAGCGCGTTCTGGTCGGAGCGCACCTGGTCTCGGGGGGTCTCTACGCGCTTCTGTTCGCCGGGCACCTCCTGGTCGGCCGGTCCCGGGCGGGCACATCGCGTGCCCGTCGTTCGATCCGCGATCTTGATCGTCCCGGACGACGGGGTATAAGATCTTGGGTCCGGCGCCGGGCGGTGCGCAGGCCCGCCGGACGGGAGGAGATAACGCCATGACACGGACGCAACGAAGGTTCCTGGCGGCCGCGGCGGCGGTGGCCCTGACCGTGGCCGTCGTATCGCTGAAGCCGGCCTACGCGGACGCCATCACGAAGGTGTGGGGTGTCGTGACCGACCCCCAGGGCAAGCCCGTGCCCAAGGTGAAGATCAATTTCGAGGGCGTCGACGTCAAGAAAAAGATCGCTCCCCTCACGACGAACAAGGACGGCAAGTTCTTCATCGCGGCCCTGGATATCTCGGTCGCCAAGAAGTGGCGGGTCGTCGCCGAACTGCCGGGCTACAAGACGGTCAAGGTCCATTACGAGATCGTCGATTCCGAAAAGGCGGACCGCGGCAGCGGCGATGTGATCATGGGCTCCAAGCAGGAGTACCCCGAGCTGCAGTTCGCCCTGCCGGGTGACGCGGGCCGCAACCTCGTGAACTTCGTGATCGCCAAGGACGCTGACTTCATGGCGGCGGTCCAGGCGGAGCGCAAGAAGAAGGAGGGCGGCGAATCCAACGCATCGACCGTGGCGCCGGCCGGGACGCAACCTGCCACCCCCGAGGGCGCCCCTGGCGCGGTCCCTGGCTCCGGAGAGGCTCCCAAGGCGAACGTGGAGGGGCTGAAGAAAGCCAAGGAGCTGGCGGACGCCGGCCGTCACCCGGAGGCGATCGAAGGGTACAAGGCCTACCTCGCGAAGGACCCCACCGGCAACCCGGCGGTCTATTTCTATCTGGGCAAGAGCCTGTTCGAGACGGGCGACGATCCGGGCGCCGCACAGGCGTTCGCGAAGGCGGTCGAGCTGAAGCCGGACATGAAATGGGCCCACTACTTCCTCGGAAACGTCGACATCAGGGGGGAACGCTACAAGGAGGCGGCCGGGGAGCTCGAGAAGGAGACGGAGCTCCAGCCGGACATCGACAAGGTCTGGTTCCAGCTCGGGAAGGCGTACGTCCTCGGTGGCGAGGAGGACAAGGCGATCGCGGCGTTCGAAAAGGCGAGCGCCATCGATCCCACGAAGTCGGACTCCTACATGGAGCTGGCCGCCATCTACGAAAAACGGAAGGATAAGGCGAAGTCCGAGGAGATGTACCAGAAGGTCATCGCGGTGGACCCGGGCAACGCCGCCACCGTGTTCTTCAACCTCGGCGTGCACGCCTGGAACGAGAACAAGGACAAGGAGGCGGCCCAGGCCTTCAAGAAATCGATCGAGATCGATCCCAAGTACGCCCCCGCACACAAGGAGCTGGCGCGCGTTCTCACGCGCCTGCAGGACTTCCCGGGCGCCGTGCAGCACTACCAGGAATACCTGAAGCTCAGCCCGCAGGCCCCCGACGCCAAGGAAATCCGCGACACGATCGCCCTGCTCAAGGGTTGACGGGAAGGCTGGGGCGGGGCGTCGCGGACGTTCACTTCGGGGGGTACAGGGTCTCCTCCACGATCTGGCAGAGGATGTGACCGACCAGGATGTGGACCTCCTGGATGCGCGCCGTGGTCTTCGAGGGGACGCTGATCAGGTGGTCGCAGAGACCGCGCATCGCCCCCCCCTCCTCCCCGCAGAACCCGATCGTGACAAGACGCCGCGCGCGGGCGGTCCGCAGTCCCTCGATCACGTTCGCCGAACCGCCTGAGGTGCTGATCCCGACGGCCACGTCGCCCGGCCGGCCGATCGCCTCGACCTGACGCGCGAACACGCTCTTGAACTCGGAGTCGTTGGCGATGCTCGTGAGAACGGAGGTGTCGGTGGTCAGCGCCAGTGCGGGAAGGGCCGGGCGGTCGCGGACGTAGCGGTTGACGAACTCCGCGGCAAGGTGCTGGGCGTCGGCCGCGCTGCCGCCATTGCCGAAGAAGAGGAGCGTGCGCCCGCCCCGAAGCGCCGTGACGAGGGCTTCGGCCGCGGACTCGACCACGGCCGCCCCCTCCAGGAAAAATCGCTCCGCGGCGTCGGCGTGTTCGCGGTGGAGCCTGCGGACCCTCTCCGAAGCGACGGATCCACGAAGCGCGACGCGGCTCTTCAAGTCAGTCCCTCCAGGCGATGATCGCAGCCATGCGGCCGGCCCCGGTGCTATCGCGCCGGTACGATTCGAGAAGATCGGGCCTGCACAGGGTGCACAGGCCGGAGGCCTGGATGCGATCCCCGGGCACGCCGGCGGCGAGCACCTGGCTCCGGTTCGCTTCGACGAGGTCGATCCGCTTCTTCGGCCCGGGCCGGACGGCGGCGCCGGCGTCCGGGAAGGCGGACAGGAGCGCCGTGACCACCTCGTCCCCGACCTCGAAGCAGCAGGGACCGATCGCGGGACCCATCGCGACCCTCAGATCGGACGCCCTGGCGCCGCGGGCGCGGCGCAGCGTCTCGATCGCCCGGCCCACGACGCCGGCCACGGTGCCGCGCCAGCCGGCGTGCACGGCGGCGGCCGTGCGTGTCACCGGGTCGCCGATCAGGATCGGCAGACAATCGGCGACCCACACGCCCGCGGCGACACCGGGTCCATCGACGACCAGGGCGTCCCCCTCCTCGCGTCCGCTCGAGCCGTCGTCCTCCGATGGCCGGGCCGGACCGATCGTGCGCACGAGCGCACCGTGCACCTGCCGCAGAGTCCGCAGCGACAGGTCGCGTCCGGCGGCTTCGACGATCGCCGCGCGGGGATCCGATCCCCTGGCCGTGAACATGTGAACGAGCCCCGGAACCGCCGCGAGCACCGGCACCTCGATCCTGCGCGTCGAGCCGGAGCCGCGAAGAACGGCCGCGTCCTTCGGGCCCGCGGAGATCCCCCGATCCATGCCGCGCAGTCTAGGCGAGCGGAAGCTGCCTTGACAAGCCCGGGCGGTTCGGGCAATCTTTCGGGCCGCAACGAGGGTCGGACGCGCCGGGTCCCGCCGCGCCCGTCCGGCCGGGACGCTCGCGAGGGGGGTGACCGGCCCCTCTTTTTTTGTTGAATGAACGGAGGAACGCCGACGTGTGGTCCATCGCTCTGATGTCGCCGCCCGGTCAGGGGCAGGCCAGTCCGTGGTGGTTCCAGCTGCCGCCGATGATCGCGATCTTCGCGATCATCTACTTCCTCCTCATCCGGCCGATGCGCACGCGTCAGAAGCTCGTCCAGAAGATGCTGGACGCGCTCAAGAGCGGAGACAAGGTCATCACCTCGGGCGGTCTTCTCGGCACGGTGGTGGGCATCGACAAGGGAATCGTGCAGCTGCGAATCGCCGACAAGGTCCGGGTGGACGTGACACGAAGCTCGATCGTCGGCCTCCAGGACCAGGAGACCTCCGCGCGGCCGGAGGCGTGACCTCTCGATGAGACTCGAGCTTCGCTGGCGATTGCTTTTGATCCTGGGGCTGACGGTGCTCTGCGTCCTCGCGATCTACCCGCCCTCGGAGAAGATCCACCTCGGTCTGGACCTCAAGGGCGGCATCCACATGGTGATGCGCGTCAGGACCGACGACGCCGTCAAGGCCGAGATCGATCTGTCCCAGGAGCGCATCCGCGCCGCGCTCGGCGAGAAGGGGCTCGCTCCCGCGAAGATCTCCCCCGACGGTCTCAAGGGGATCGTCCTGGAGGGGGTCGACGCGGCGCGGGTCGGGGAGGTCCGTGATCTTCTCGCCCTGCAGTTCCCGCAATACTCCGCTTCCTCGACGGGTGGCGGCCGCCTGCGCCTGGAGCTCAAGGCCAAGGACGAGTCGACGATCCGCGACTCCGCGGTCCGGCAGGCTCTCGAGACGATCCGGACGCGCGTCGACAAGTTCGGCGTGGCCGAACCGACCATCCAGAGGCAGGGGACCGGGACGGGGGCCGACCGCATCCTGATCCAGCTCCCGGGCGTCGAAAACCCCGAGAGAGTCAAGGACCTGATCGGCTCGCCGGCCTTCCTGGAATGGAAGCTGGTCAAGGTCCCGCCCGGTGTCGTGGCCGAGCAGTTCCGGGCTCCCGACAACCCTGAGGCGGTCGTCCAGATGTTCGGCGGCAAACTGCCCGAGGACGTCGAGGTGCTCCCCCAGGACGCGACGGGTGCCGACGGCCGGACGGTACGGGTCTACTGGCCGGTGACGAAGAGCTCGCCGATCACCGGGAACGATCTCAAGAACGCCCGCCGCGACCAGGATCGGTTCGGCAACCCGGCCGTGAATTTTCTGCTGACCGCCGACGCGGGGCGGCGCTTCCAGGAGCTGACGAGGAAGTATCAGGGACAGCTCCTGGCGATCGTGCTGGACAAGAAGATCATCTCGGCGCCGCGGATCAACGCCGTGATCTCCGAGCAGGGGATCATCGAAGGGAGGGACTTCACGCTCGAGAGCTCGGAGGACCTGGCCCTCAAGCTGCGCTCGGGGGCGCTGCCCGCCGGCATGGACATCCTGGAGGAGCGCAGTGTCGGGCCTTCCCTCGGCGCCGATTCGATCCGCAAGGGGATCGTCGCGTCCTTGATCGGCTCGGTCATCATCGTCCTGTTCATGCTGATCTACTACCGCTTCGCCGGCGTCAACGCCTCCGTGGCGCTGGTTCTCAATCTGCTGATCCTGCTGGCGGCGATGGCCTATTTCCACTCGACCCTCACGCTTCCCGGAATCGCCGGATTCGCCCTGACCGTGGGGATGGCGGTGGACGCGAACGTCCTGGTGTTCGAGAGGATCCGGGAGGAGCTCCGGCATGGACGGCTGGTGAAGGCGGCGATCCAGGCGGGGTTCGATCGGGCGTTCAACACCATCATCGACAGCCACTGCACGACGCTGATCGCGGGGTTCTTCCTGTACGCGTACGGGACGGGCGCCGTGAAGGGCTTCGCCGTCACGCTGAACGTCGGCATCCTGGCCAATCTGTTCACGGCGCTCATCGTCTCGCGGGCGATCTTCGACGCGGAGCTCGCCCTCAATCCGAGGGCCGAGAGGCTGAGTATCTGAGGATCCGATGATCCAGGTCTTCTCCAACGCCAACTTTCCGCTGATGGGCCGTGTGAAATGGGTCTTCATCGCCTTCTCGACGCTTGCGGTGGTCGTGGCGGTCGGGACGATCCTGACCAAAGGGTTCAACTACGGGATCGACTTCGCGGGCGGCACGGCGGTCCGGCTCAAGTTCCGGGATCGGCCGCACGTCGAGGAGATGCGCCTGGCGCTCGAGCGCTCCGGTCTCGGGGACATCAGCATCCAGAACATCGGCCAGGCCGACGACAACGAGGTGCTGGTGCGCGTCGAGCTGTCGCAGACCGGCTCGTCGGCCACCGGAAGCGAGGGGGGGGAGGTCAGCCGCAAGGTCATCGATTCCCTGCAGTCGCCCGAGTGGCGGCAGTCCCAGCAGTCGGGCAAGATCGATTTGAACATGATCACCGAGGGGGAGCTGAAGGAGTGGCTGGCCGCGCACCTGCCCGCGCAGGCCGCCGGGGCGTCGGCGGGCGACGAGGCGGCGACGATCGCCGCGGCTGTGGTGCGCTACCGCACCGAGCACGCCGGACTCCTGAGGACGGAGTCGGAGATCGACTCGATCCCCGGCCTCAAGCCCGAGGTGACGCGGCTGCTCCGGGAGCAGTCGATCCTGGGCTCCTTCACCCTGCGAAGCGTCGATTTCATCGGCCCGACCGCCGGAAAGGAGCTCCTGCGGAGCACGCTCCTTGCGGTGTTCGGCTCCACGCTGTTCATCCTCGCGTACGTCTGGTTCCGCTTCAAGAAATGGATGTGGGGGCTCACCAGCGTCATCGCCCTGTTCCACGACGTCGTGATCGCCGCAGGCGCGGTCTCCCTGATGCGGAAGGAGTTTTCGGTCGACATCGTGGCGGCGCTCCTGACCATCCTGGGGTACTCCATCAACGACACGATCGTCGTGTTCGACCGTATCCGCGAGAACCTCCGGCTGTACCGTGACGTGGACTTCGAGCAGCTGGTGAACGCCTCCATCAACCAGACCCTGAGCCGGACGATCCTGACGTCGTTCACCGTGTTCATCGCCATCACGGCGCTGTTCATGTACGGAGGCGACAAGCTCAACCCGATGTCCTTCTGTCTCATGGTCGGTGTGGTCTTCGGGACCTATTCCTCGGTGTTCGTGGCGGCCGCGCTCCTGGTCATCGTCTACCGGCATCTCGGCTCGAAATACGTGAAGGGCTGAAATCCCCGGCCGCCGGCGCTCGTCCCACTCCCTGGAGCATCGCGGGCCGCCACCCCTCTTTTTGCTATACTGGCCTATCCGCGGTGCCTTCGACAGCCGCGTGCCCGTTGTGCTCCCCCGAGCGACAGGTCGAGAAGCCCCTCGCCGGGGCGCCGGGCCGTCGAGTGAGACGCCATGATCCGGTTCGAGGACATTCAGGAGAAGGTGGAGGCCTACATGAAGGGGGCCGACCTCGACCTCCTGCGCAAGGCCTATGTCTTCTCCGCCAAGGAGCATAAGGGGCAGACACGCTCCTCCGGCGAGCCGTACCTGACGCATCCGCTGTCCGTCGCCTTCATCCTGGCCGACCTCAAGCTCGACCTCACCTGCATCGTCGCGGGGCTCCTGCACGACGTTCTCGAGGACACGCTGACGACGCGCGAGGTCGTGGAGGAACACTTCGGCAAGGACATCGCGCACGTGGTCGAGGGTCTCACCAAGATCTCGCGCATGACCTTCAACTCGAAGGAGCAGCAGCAGGCGGAGAGTTTCCGCAAGATGATGCTGGCGATGGTGGACGACATCCGCGTCGTGCTCGTCAAGCTGGCCGATCGCCTGCACAACATGCGCACCCTCGAGCACCTGTCGCCCCGCCAGCAGGAGCGCATCGCCCGCGAGACCCTCGACATCTACGCGCCGATCGCGAACCGGCTCGGAATGGCCAAGATCAAGAACGAGCTCGAAGACCTGGCCCTCAAGTTTCTCGATGCCGCGGGCTACCAGAGCCTGATGCAGGCGATGGACGAGAAGCGCAAGGTCACCGACGAATTCATCAAGGAGATCCAGGGCACCCTGCGGGCCGAGCTGGAGAAGGCGGGAATCGTGTGCGACATCTCGGGACGCCGCAAGCACCTCTACAGCATCTATCGCAAGATCAAGCGGCAGAGGATCGAAGTGGGGGAGGTCTACGACTACATCGCCTTCCGCATCCTGACCCAGAGCGTGAAAGACTGCTACGGTGCTCTGGGGATCATCCACGGCCAGTGGCGCCCGGTGCCGGGCCGCATCAAGGATTTCATCGCGATGCCGAAGCCGAACATGTACCAGTCTCTGCACACCTCGGTCATCAGCGACAAGGGGGTTCCGTTCGAGGTTCAGATCCGCACGCACGAGATGCACCGCATCGCCGAGGAAGGGATCGCCGCCCACTGGAAGTACAAGGAGGGGAAAGGGTCGAAGGACAACGACGCCAACATCCAGTGGCTCAGACAGATCATGGAGTGGCAGCAGGAGCTCAAGGATCCGCGCGAGTTCCTGAACATGGTCAAGGTCGATCTCTATCCCGACGAGGTGTACTGCTTCACGCCCCAGGGGCAGGTGAAATCGTTTCCGCGCGGTGCCACCCCCATCGATTTCGCCTACTCGGTGCACACCGAGGTCGGGCACCGCTGCGTCGGGGCGCGTATCAACGGCAAGCTGCAGCCGCTCCGGACCGAGATCGGGAACGGCGACATCGTCGAGATCCTCACCTCGCCCAACCACCATCCGAGCCAGGACTGGCTCACGATCGCGAAGACATCCAGGGCGAGGGCCAAGATCCGCCAGTGGCTGAACGTCGACCAGCGCAATCGCAGCGTGGAGCTCGGGAAGACGGTCAGCGACCGCGAGTTTAAGAAGTTCCGGTTCAATCTGCGCAAGCACCAGGGGGACGCCGCCAGCCTGCAGACGGTGCTGCACGAGCTGGGATGCGCGAGTATCGAGGACTTCTACGCCGCGGTCGGGTACGGCAAGGTCGCCCCCCGGGCGCTCATCGAGAAGCTCGACCCCCAGGCGAAGCCGCACGAGACCGCCGAGGGACCGATCGCGCACGCCGTCAGGAAGGCGCTCGGCATGTCCGGGAAGAAGGTGACGGTGCGCGGACTGGACGACGCGCTGATCTCGCTGGCGCGCTGCTGCAACCCGATCCGGGGCGAGCCGATCGTCGGCTACATCACGCGAGGCCGCGGCGTCACGGTCCACAGCGAGCGCTGCCCCAACCTCGAAAAGCTCCTGTACGACCCGGAGAGGCGGATCGAGGTCACCTGGCAGAGCGACGACGCGTCCCGCTTCGAGGTGCGAATCACCGTGTTCTCGGAGGACCGGCCCGGCATGCTGGCGAAGATCACGTCCGTCATCGCCGACGCCAAATCGAACATCAAGAACGTGGAGGCGCGCACCTTCGAGGACCGGCGCGGCGAGATCAGCCTGATCCTGGACATCGCCGACGTCGCGCACCTCGAAAAGATCGTCGAGAAGGTCAAGGGGATCGAAGGGGTGTATCACGTGGAGCGACAGGTGGCCTGACCGGGCGGGGACCGAGCCGCCCCATCTCGAGAACCTACCAGGAGGCACGATGAGCGCCAGGACGATCAGCACCGACAGGGCCCCCAGGGCCATCGGTCCGTACTCGCAGGGGATCGCGGCTGCGGGCCTTCTCTTCCTCTCCGGCCAGGTGCCGCTCGACCCGAAGACCGGCACCCTGGTTCAGGGGACGATCCAGGAGGAAGTGGCGCGCGTCCTGGACAATCTGAAAGGGGTCCTCGAAGCCGCCGGATCGGGGCTCGAGCGCGTGGTGAAGACGACCGTCTACCTCACCAGCCTGAACGACTTCGAGGGGATGAACGAAGCCTACGCCCGCGCGTTCGGGGACGGCCGGCCGGCCCGCTCGACGGTCCAGGTGTCCGCGCTGCCGAGGGGAGCGCGCGTCGAGATCGACGCGATCGCGACGCTCGGCTGACCGCTGGCGCAGGGGACCGGACAGGGATGGGGGACGACCGGGAGTTTCAGGCGGTCGTTCTTGGGGCGCGGTGCGCGGCCTTCACGACTCGGCCGGACCGCAGGCAGCGCGTGCACACTTTCATCCGTCGTCGGGTCTTCCCGACGATCACCTTGAGTCGCTGGATGTTCGGATACCAGAGGCGCGACGACACGTTGTGCGCGTGGCTGATCTGGCGTCCAAACGTCGGAGCCTTGCCGCAGACCTCGCAGGATCGGGCCACCTCGTCTCCCTCCTGAACAGCGAGCGCGCACTCTACCACATCAAGGACCCACCGATCAAACGACCGGCGAACGCGCTCTGAGGGCCGGTTACCCCGGATCTGTGTGTAAATGCATATGTTACTGGCGATAAAGAATATATTTATCGACCAAGATCCGGATTTCCAAAACAGGAGCGGCAACTTGCAAAAATGGAGTCGTGGAATATATTGGACTTTCGTGACCAAGGAGTGTCCGGCACAGTTGGCCGCAACCTCCCGAAACGCCATAGGTTAAAGGAGATCGAGGGTGTTCTTTTCAAAGGGAAAGAATCTGGTGGGTCTCGACATCGGCTCGAGCGCCGTCAAGGTCGTCGAGCTGAAGGAGCTCGGCAAGAACCGCGGCTACCAGCTTCTGAACGTGGCGCTGGAGCGGCTCTCTCCCGAGGCGATCGTGGACGGCGCGATCATGGACGCCGGCCTGGTCGTGGACACCGTGCAGCGCGCCTTCTCCGCCCGCAAGATCAAGGGGGGGGACGTGGCGATAGCGCTCTCCGGGCACAGCGTCATCATCAAGAAGATCTCGATCCCCGCGACCTCGGAGGAAGAGCTGGCGGAAGTCATCCCCTGGGAGGCGGAGCAGTACATCCCGTTCGACGTGCAGGACGTCAACCTTGCCTACCAGGTCCTGAAGGGGGCCAGCGGGGGCGAGGGGAACATGGACGTTCTCCTGGTCGCCGCCAAGAAAGACAAGATCAACGATTACACCTCCGTCGTCAGCCAGGCCGGGCGGAACCCGCTCGTCGTGGATGTCGACGTGTTCGCCCTGCAGAACTGCTACGAGATGAACTACGACACCGACCCGGGCGTGGCCAGGGCTCTCGTGAACATCGGCGCCTCCACGACCAACGTGGCCATCCTCAAGGGGACCACCTCGATCTTCTGGCGCGACATCTCGGTGGGCGGCAATCACTACAACGACGCCATCCGCAAGGAGCTGAACCTGAGCTTCGAGCAGGCGGAGTCGCTGAAGCGGGGTGAGGAGGTCGACGGCATCCCGGTCGAGAACGTGAACCCGATCATCGCCTCGGTGAACGATTTCATCGGCGCGGAGATCCAGAAGACCATCGACTTCTTCAAGAACACGACTCCCGGGGAAAACATCGAGACCCTGGTGATCGCAGGCGGGTCGGCGCGCATCCCGCACCTGCGCGAAGCGCTGGCGGAGCGCTTCGGCATCCCGGTGGAGCCGCTGAACCCCTTCAACCGGGTGCAGATCGGCAAGGGCATCTCGCAGGACATGGTGGAGGAGATCGGCTCCAGCGTCTCGATCGCCGTCGGGCTGGCCGCCCGCCGCCAGGGGGACAACCGATGATCAAGATCAACCTTCTCGCCGGGACGCAGCAGGCGAAGACGCGCGCCGTCAAGGCCCCCCGGTTCGAGGGTGTCGGGACGCTCGGCCAGAACGTGCTCATGACGGGCGTGGTCATCCTGGCCCTCCTGTTCATCGGCTGGCGCTGGTACAGCCTGGAGAGCGAGAGCCGCAGGTTGCGCACCGAAATCGCCAAGGCGCAGGTGGAGAAGGAGCGGCTGCAGGCCATCATCAAGAAGGGCGAGGAGTACAAGGCCAAGAAAGAGCTCCTGGAGCGCAAGATCGCCCTGATCACGCAGCTGAAGCGGAACCAGAGCGGCCCGGTCCATCTTCTCGACGAGGTCAGCAAGCAGCTCCCCGATTTCCTGTGGCTGGACAGCATGACCGAGTCGGGCGCGAGCGTCATGATCCAGGGGAAGGCCACCACGTACAACGCGGTATCGAACTTCTACAACAACCTGACCGGGTCCCGGTACTTCAACAACGTGGTCCTCGGCACGATCACCGCGATCCCGGTGGGGGTCACGTTTTCGCTGAACTGCCTGTTCACGGCGCATCCCGAGGTGCAGGACCAGGCGAACGCCGCGACCCCGCCGTCGGGCGGGTAGGGGGCGATCATGGACTTCAAGAAGCTGCCCTTCTGGGGTCAGTTCGCGGTGGTCGCCGTGATGGCGATCGCCCTGGTCGCCGTCGCCTGGATGGCGTATCCGAACTTCTCGGAAATGGAGAAGCGCAACGCCAGCTCCCGATCGGACCTGGAGGGGTTGCAGACCGAGATCCGCAAGGGGCAGGCGATCGAGGCGAAGCTGCCGGAGTTCGAGAAGGAGATCGAGAACCTGCAGCTGAAGCTGAGCGACCTGCTGGCGATCCTGCCCACCGAGCCCGAGACCGGCGAGCTCCTGAAGTGGGTCAAGAACCTGGCGGACCAGTCGAACCTGGACCTGAAGCAGTTCAACCCCGGGGCGCTGAAGCAGGTCGAGTTCTACAAGGAGTTCCCGATCGCCATGGACGTCGAGGGGGACTACCACGACCTCGGGGTCTTCTTCGACCGCATCAGCAAGTACTCGCGCATCATCAACGTGAGCGGGGTGACCATCTCCGCGCTGAGCGGCCAGCACTCGATCAAATCGAGTTTCACCGCCACGACCTTCGTCTACGACGACAAGGGAGGTGCGTCCAAGTGACGAGACGCCTTCTCCTTCCGGCAAGTCTGGTTCTGGGAGCGGTCCTCTGCGGTGGTCCCCGGGCCCTGGCCGACGACCCGCCGGCGAACCCGCCGGCCGCGAGCGCCACACCCGCGGGGCAGGACGCCGAGACCATCAACAAGATCATGCAGGACAACGAGGCGATGCTGTCCGGCCGCGGCTTCACCTACGACCCCGCCGGCCGGCGCGATCCGTTCCGTTCGCTGGTCGACGCGGCGAACACGGTGGGGAAGGGTCCCCGGCCGCGCGGCATCGCGGGGATGCTCATCTCCGAGGTCGACCTGGTCGGCATCGTCCAGAAGGGAAAGGGCGCGCTGGCGTTCTTCAACGGCAGCGACAACAAGGGATATTTCCTCAGGGTGGGCGACGCGCTCTACGACGGCAAGATCACCCGGATCGACCGCAGGACCGGCATCGTGGTGTTCCGGCAGGACATCAATGACCCCAGAAGCATCAAGCCGTACAGGGACGTGACGAAGAGGCTGACGACAGCGGAGGAGGGTAGCTTATGAGGTACGGGAAGGTCGCGATCCTGATCATGATCGCCGCGGCCGCCCTGCGATGCTCGGGCAATCCGCCCGTCAGCGAGCCGGGTCAGGCGGTGCTCAACGCGCCGTCCGCGGTGGTCATCAACGCCATCGACCACCAGGAGACCCCGGCGGGCACCGAGGTCGTCCTGCATGGGAACTACCCGTTCAGCTACACCTCCTACCAGCCGGACCCGAGAACGCTCGTGCTGGAGCTTCTCGACGTGCATGTCGAGGGACTGTCCCAGGAAGTCCAGATCGGAACGCCGCAGGTCGAGGGTGTGCGTGTCACGTCCGTCGAAAGCGTGGACGGCGGCAAGATCGCGAAATTCGAATTCAAGAACGTCCTCGCGGCGCAGCACTCCATCCGCCTGGAGGGCCACGACCTGATCGTCGATTTCCCGTCTCTCGGCGAGGGGGGCAACGCCCCCGAATCGCCGATCGTCGCGGAATCGTCCCCCGCGGCAGCGTCATCGACCGCGGAGGGCGCCCCGGAAAGCGGCGCGCCGACGGGGACGAGTCCCCAGGGCTCCACGGTCCCGGCCGAAGGGGCGCCGATCGAGACCGTGCAATCGACCCCGCCCCCGGCCGAAGGAACGAATGGTGGGGCCGCAGCCGGCACGGCCGAGCCGACGCCGCTTGCCGAGGCTTCGTCCGGGACGAGCTCGGCGCAGACCGCCTCCAAGACAACAGCGGCCCAGGCCGGATCGCCGGGCGTCAAGGTGGTTCGCGGCGCCGCGCCGTCGGGCTCCCGGGCCCACGCCCTGCTGTCGGTCGAAGCGCGCGGCGAGGACAAAGAGAAGACCGTGGTCCTGACCGCGGACGGGGGGCTCCAGCAGGAGCATTTCGAGCTGAAGAACCCGCCGCGCCTGGTGATCGACCTGATGGGCGTGGTGGACAAGACGCCGGCCAAGACGCTGTCGATCGGAAGCGGCGGCCTGTCGCGGGTGCGCGTGGCCCAGTTCGCCACACGGCCGAAGCCGGTCGTGCGGGTCGTCCTGGACATGTCGAGCCCGCGCCCGTATGCCATCGTGCCGACGGAGAATGGGCTGGTCGTGGACTTCACCGAGGAGGGCGTGCGGCACGCTCTCGAGACCGAGCCGCAGCAGGTCCAGCCGGTCGCCTCGTCGCTGGCGGCGGAGACCCCGGCCGAGAAGACCTCCAGTGCGGAGCCGACCGCCGCGGAACCGTCGACCTCCACACCTCCTTCCGACGCAGCCGCGAACGAGGAGTCGCCCGTGACCCCGTCCGCCGAGAAGGCTCCGCTCAACCCTCTGGTCGCGGAGGGTGGCGTCAAGATCGAGGGGCAGACTCCCCGGCAGGAGGTGGCGTTCGTTCCTTCGGGCAGGGACAGCGGGAACGTGGTCATCTCGCAGGGCAGCAGCAGGTTCAGCTCTCGGGCGATCTCCGACACGGGGCCGAAATACACCGGCAAGCGGATCTCGCTCAACTTCAAGGATGCCGATCTCAAGGATGTGTTCCGCCTGTTCCACGAGATCACCGGCTACAACATCGTCCTCGATCCGGCGGTTGCGGGGACGCTGACGATCGTCCTCGAGAACGTGCCCGAGGACCAGGCGCTGGACATCATCCTGAAGAACAACGGGCTGGACAAGGTCTTCGAGAACAACGTCATCCGGATCGCGTCGTCGCAGAAGCTGGCGGCGGAGGCGTCGGCGCGCAAGGCGCTGATCGAGGCGCAGCAGCTCGAGGAGGAGCCGATCACCTTCACGCGCAGCCTGTCGTACGCCAAGGCGAACGACGTGATGCCGATCGTCAAGAAGATCATGTCCAAGCGCGGCGACGCCATCATGGACAACCGGACCAACACGCTCATCATCACCGACCTGCGCGACCGCCAGGATCCGATCAATCGACTGATCGACACGCTGGACGAGCAGACGCCGCAGGTCGTCATCGAGGCGCGCATCGTCGAGACGGACCGCCTTTTCGAGCGTGACTTGGGCATCATCTGGGGGGCTGCGAAGCAGACGACGATTCGGGGCAAGCAGACCGATCTGACTTACGACGTCGACCTTGGGGTCACATCGGTGGGCACGTTCGGAATCGCCTACGGGAGTGTTCTCGATACGTTCCAGCTCCACGCGACCCTCGATGCCTTCGAGCTGAACGGCGACGTCAAGGTCCTGTCCTCTCCGCGGATCGCCGCGCAGAACAACCAGAAGGCGGTCATCGAGCAGGGCACGCAGATCCCGGTCGTCAGCACCACGGCGACCCAGATCAACGTCGAATTCATCTCGGCGTCGTTGAAGCTGGAGGTGCTGCCTCAGATCACGAAGGAGGGGACGGTCATCATGGACGTCAAGGTCGACAACTCGTCTCCGGACTTCAACAACCGCGTCGGGGACGTGCCGCCCATCATCACCGAGCGCGCCGCCACCCAGATCCTGGTGTCCGACGGCGGCACCGCCGTGATCGGCGGCATTTTCAAGCTGAACAATTCCGTGAGCCAGACGGCTGTCCCGGGCCTGTCCAAGATTCCCGGGCTTGGCTGGCTGTTCAAGAACAAGTCGCTCAACCGACACAACACCGAGCTCCTGATCTTCATCACCCCGAGGATCACGAAACGGATGGAGCCCCCGCCGGAGGCCCGGGCCGCCAAGGATTGACGAAGATCGTTCCAGCCCGCGCCACGCCTCCTTCCGGGGGCCGCGCCGCGCACCGGCGGGAACGAGAACCCATGGGATGGAGGCGCCCCCGCTCAGCCGGGGGCGCTTCTGTTTTGACAAGGCTTTCGGTCATTCTCTATAATCCTGGCGTCGAGCTCCTGGTCGGGAGCTTACCTCAAGGGACACAATCGTTTAGGCGATGACGAAACCGGCCACCCAGCGCAATCCGGCAATCGAGTCCCTGAAGGATCGCATCGCCCGCGATCCCCTGTCGCGGGCCTTTCTTCAGCTGGCGGAGGAATATCGCAAGGAGGGGCGCTACCAGGAGGCGATCGACGTCTGCCTGGATGGACTGCAGCGGCACCCGGCCTATCACACGGCGCGCATTTCGCTGGGCCGGACCTACCTGGAAGCCGGCGACCTGGAGAACGCCCGGCGCACATTCGTGGAGGTCCTCGAACTGCAGCCTGAGAACCATCTCGCCGCCAAGCTCCTGGCTGAAATCCAGAAGAAGATGGGGGATCCGGCGGGCGCGGCCGCCACCTATCGCGCCATCCTGGGCTACTACCCGACCGACCGGGAGGTCGCCACTCTCCTGGATGAGACTCTGCGGCAGGGGGCGGTGTCCATGCCGCCGACCCGATCCGCGGCGATCGGAGCCCCCGCGACTCCGACGAGCCGCCCCGCCCCTTCAACACCGGCGGTCCCCGCGTCGAGCCGTCAGCCGCCCGCTATCCCCGTCCCTCAGGCGGGCCGCGCTCCCGCCCCGGAGCGCGGCCACGTGGATCGACCGGCCGATCCATCCCCCGAATTCCGGCCCGAGGACTTCGGCGGCGCCGCCACGTCATCGCCGCGAGACGCCTGGAGCCCCCCCGCGCCAGGCGCTCCTCCATCCTGGCCCGGGCCCTCGTCCGATGCGGCCGGGGGGCCCCTGGATGACGACGCTCTGCAGACCAATACGCTGGCCGAGCTGTATCTGCGCCAGGGGCTGGTCGACAGGGCCATCGAGGTCTACAGGGGCATGCTGCGCGTCGATCCCGGAAATCAGAAGGCCGCGCGGCGGCTGAACGAGCTCGCGCCGGCCGGCGCTCCGTCGCCGGTGCCGGATGTCGCGGCGTCCGACGGTCCGCTGCCCGCCGCGGTGATCGCGGCCGTTCCGGGGGCCCCCGCACGGACGCCCCCGGGCGCGTCGGCGGTGCCGGTCGCGGCCCACGCGGACGCCCGACGGGACACCATCAGCCGCCTGGAACGGTGGCTGGCGAACTTCAGCGGGCCCGCCGCGAAGGGGGCGCCGCTCCGATGAAGGCCGTGCTGCAGGAGATCCTCGATCGAATTCCCGAGGCGCTCGGAGCGGCCGTGGTCGGTCTGGACGGAATCCCGGTCGAGAAACTGGCGGCCCGGCCGTCGTTCAACATCGACCTGGCCTCCGCGGAGTGGGTCAGCCTGGTCAAGAGGGCCTCCGCCGCCCTGCGTGGGGCGACGCCGGCCGGCGGGCCGGAGGAGATTTCCGTCACGAGTCGCTCCGGTCTGGCGATCCTGCGATCGATCGGCGGGGATTACTTCCTGTGCGTCGTGGTCGGCCCGGAGTGCCTGCAGGGGCGCGTCCGCTACGAAGTCTGGAGGGCGGGGCTGCAGCTCGAGGAGGCCCTCGCCTGAAGGGCGGGTCCCCCGATCCCGCGTTGCGGCCGGCGGCGGCCCCCGCCGGTGGCTTTGTCGTCGCCTTGGGTTATGATGCGGACGGTCGAATGCGTCCATCGGGGCGGGGGTCTCGTGGGCCGCCCCGGAATTCCGGAGAGCGCGCGTGGACGGAGGACGTTTGGACAGTGAAATCAAGGAGTTGATGGAGTACATCGAAGCCTCGAGCTTCGTCGAGTTCGAGCTGGAGCGCGACGGCTTCAAGATCAAGCTGGTGAAGCGGGGCGCCGTCTCGAACGGTCCGGCGGGCGTCACGGCACCCGCTACGGTGGCGGCGCAGCAGGCCGCGGAGGCGCCCGCGGCCCGCCCCGCGGTGGTCGAATCCCCCGATCTCCACCTGGTGAAGTCGCCGATCGTCGGCACCTTCTACCGCGCCGGCGCGCCCGGGTCGCGCTCGTTCGTGGAGGTCGGCGACAAGGTCAAGAAGGGACAGATCCTGTGCATCGTCGAGGCGATGAAACTGATGAACGAGATCGAGTCGGACTGCGACGGCGAGATCCTCGAGGCGCTCGTGGCGAACGGGCAGCCGGTGGAATACGGGGAGCCGCTGTTCAAGATCCGCAAAGCCGCGCCGGCATGAGCGCGCTCCCGTCCGTCCGATGTTCAAGAAAATCCTGATCGCCAACCGCGGGGAAATCGCCCTGCGGATCATCTGGGCCTGCCGCGAGCTCGGCATCCAGACCGTGGCGGTGTATTCGACGGCCGACGCCGATTCCCTGCACGTCAAGTTCGCGGACGAGGACATCTGCATCGGGCCGCCGCGCAACGCCGACTCCTACCTCAACATCGGCGCGGTGATCGCGGCCGCCGAGATCACGGATGCCGACGCCATCCACCCGGGCTACGGATTCCTGGCGGAGTCGGCCCATTTCGCAGAAGTGTGCGAGGCCTGCCACATCCGCTTCATCGGTCCGAGCCCCAACGTCATCCGACTGATGGGGGACAAGGCGAAGGCGCGCGAGACCATGCTCGCCGCCGGCGTGCCGATCATCCCCGGCAGCCGCGGCACAGTGAGCGACGAGAAGGAGGCGCTGCCTCTTTCCGCGCGCATCGGCTACCCGGTGATCGTGAAGGCGGCCGCCGGCGGCGGCGGGCGCGGCATGCGCGTCGTGAACTCGGCCGAGGAGCTGACCTCGGCGATGAGCGCCGCGCGCACGGAGGCCAAGGCGGCATTCGGAGTGCCGGACGTGTACCTCGAGAAGTACATCAAGACGCCGCGGCACATCGAGTTCCAGATCCTGGGGGACTCCTTCGGCAACATCGTGACCCTCGGGGAGCGCGAGTGCTCCATCCAAAGGCGCCACCAGAAGATCGTGGAGGAGTCCCCCTCCCCCGGCCTCCAGCCGAAGCTCCGGCGCCGCATGGCGGAATCGGCCCTGAAGGTGGCGCGCTCGGTCGGCTACCAGAACGCCGGCACCGTGGAGTTCCTGCTCGACGAGGAGGGCCGCTTCTACTTCATCGAGATGAACACGCGCATCCAGGTCGAGCACCCCGTGACCGAGATGGTGACCGGGATCGACATGATCAAGGAGCAGATCAAGATCGCGGCCGGCGAGTCGCTGGCGTTCCGCCAGGAGGACATCCAGAGCGTCGGGCACTCGATCGAGTGCCGCATCAACGCCGAGGACCCGGAGACCTTCGCGCCGTCCCCGGGGAAGATCACGACGTTCCACCTCCCCGGGGGACCGGGCGTGCGGGTCGACACGGCGGCGCATCCCGAGTGCACGATCTCGCCCTACTACGATTCGATGATCGCCAAGCTGATCACGCGCGGCAACAACCGCATGGAGGCGATCTCCCGCATGCGCCGCTCGCTCGAGGTGACGGTCGTCGAGGGGATCCGGACGAACGTGCCCCTGCACCGGCGCATCATGAACGATCCCGAGTTCATCCGGGGCAACCTGAACACCGGGTTTCTCGACCGGCTCCTCGAGCGCAAGGTGGAGGCCGCCGTCGCCTCCTGACCCGCCGGGGAGCGGAATGCGACCATGGGCGAGCCGGACGTGGTGTTCCTCATCGGTTTCATGGGGGCGGGAAAGACCACCGTCGGCAGGCACCTGGCGCGCCTCCTGGGCTGGGACTTCCTGGACCTGGACGAGCGGATCGTGGCGGACGAACGGCTCGGCATCGCGCAGATCTTCGCCGTGAAAGGAGAAGCGTATTTCCGGCGCCTCGAGACGGAGATCCTGGCCTCGTTGCGGGGCGGCTCGCGGCTGGTCGTGGCCTGTGGCGGAGGAACCTACGCCCAGGACGAGAACCGCCGGCTCATCGATCAGCTCGGGCGGGCCGTCTGGATCCGCCTGCCTCTGGAGGTGGCGCTCCGGCGCTGCGCGGGCGACGCCGGCCGGCCGCTCCTGAAGACCGCGGCGCAGGCCGACGAGCTGTATCGCCGTCGTCTGCCGTCCTATCGGGCCGCCTCCCTGCATATCGACGCCCACGGCCTGTCGGCCGAAGAGGTCGCCGAGCGCATCGCCGGGCTCCTCTGATGCGATACCTCGTCCTCTCCGACCTGCACAGCAACCTGGAGGCTCTCGAGGCCGTTCTGGCCGTGGCGCGCACACCGGGCTACGAGAGAACGCTGGTCCTGGGGGACATCGTCGGTTACGGAGCCGACCCGAACCCTGTCGTCGAGATTCTGCGCGGACTCCCCGGCCTCGTCGCGATTCGCGGCAACCATGACAGGGTGGCCGCCTCCCTGGAGGAGGCGGACGGATTCAACGAGGCGGCGCGACAGTCCGCGCTCTGGACAAGGCGGTCCCTGACTGCCGACAACCGCGACTTCCTCAGGAGGCTGCCGCGGGGTCCCCTCGAGTTCGCCCCGGGGAAGCTCCTGTCCCACGGCACGCCGCTCGACGAGGACCAGTACCTGATGGATGAAGGGGAAGCGAGGCGCTGTTTCGAAGGAGCGCGCTTCGATCTCTGCTTCTTCGGGCACAGCCACTATCCCGGCGCGTTCGTCCTGGAAGAGTCGCGCGTGTCCCGCCGGCCGGCGACAGGGGACGGCCCGGTCACCGACCTCCTCCCCGGCCGCCGCTACCTGATCAACCCCGGTTCGGTCGGGCAGCCGCGCGATCATAATCCGCGCGGCGGGTTCGCGATCTATGACGACGCGCCGGACACCGTGGTGATTCACCGGGTCGAGTATCGCGCCGCCGAGGCGCGCGACAAGATCCTGCGGGCCGGACTGCCGCGCTGGCTCGGCGACCGCCTCCTTCTGGGCGCCTAGGAGCATGTCATGACCCTTCTGACGGCGCACCGGATCCTCATCGGGGCGGCGATCGCGTTCTTCGCGTTCTACGCGGTCTGGGAATTCGCCGGAGCGCGCGGGACGGGGGGCGGACCCCTGGGCATGGCGCGCGGGGCGGTCTCCCTGCTTGCCGCGGGCGGTCTCGGGGCTTACTTTCTGACTCTGGGAGGCCGGGGCGGTCCCGATGCATGAAGGGTCCGCGATCCCGGACCACCCGGGAGAGACGCGATGATCAAGCTCTACGACAACGAGAACGAGAAGGAGATCGGCCTGATCACGGAGCCCCAGCTCGAGTTCCTCATCGAGGAGCTCGCCGACGAAAGCCTGGATGAGTACACCTACAACATCAATTCATCGGTGATCTCCTACCTGGAGGGGAGCGGCGCCGAGGCCCAGCTCGTCAAGCTCCTGCGCGGGGCGCTCGGATCGCGCACCTCGATGGAGCTGCGCTACGAGCCGGACTGAGCCCGCAATCCCTGCCGCTAATCTATCGCTCTGTTTTACAACAACTTAATGGCATCAATCCATACGCGTCCATTTTCATGGGCGTGGCGTCAAATCTTTGTATGCATATTTCCTCGAATCACTTGACATAAATTGTTCACGTACATAATTTGTCACACCGTACTCGAGTATTTGCGACTGTGACAGCGGAGCGCCGTCCGCGAATTCCCGGTGAGGTCCTGAATGGCGGTCAAGCTGGGCGAGATGTTGATCAAGGCGGGGCTTCTCACTCCTCAGAAGCTCCAGGAGGCCCTGGAATATCAGAAGACCAACGGCGGCAAGCTCGGCCTGAACCTCGTCAAGCTCGGGTTCGTCAAAGAAGAGGACATCACCCGCGTCCTCTCCCAGCAGTACGGCGTGCCCGCCATCAACCTCACGAAGGTCGAGGTCGATGACACGGTCGTGAAGCTCATCCCGAGCGAAGTGGCGCAGAAATATCTGATCATGCCGGTCAGCCGCACCGGCGCCACCCTGACCATCGCCATGGTGGACCCGACCAACGTGTTCGCCATGGACGACATCAAGTTCATGACCGGCTACAACGTGGAGCCGGTGGTCGCCAGCGAAGTCGCCATCAAGGAGGCGATCGACCGGTACTACGGCTCGATCCATGCCCTCGAGCTCAAGAAGGTCATGGACGACCTCGCGCAGGAGGAGAACGAGCAGAACCTCGAGCTCCTGGAGGACGAGCAGGAGGTCGACCTCGCCAAGCTGGAGGCCGCCACCGAAGAGGCGCCGGTCGTCAGGCTGGTGAACCTGATCCTGACCGACTCGATCAAGCGCGGCGCATCCGACATCCACATCGAGCCGTACGAGAAGGATTTCCGCGTGCGCTTCCGGATCGACGGCGTCCTCTACGAAATCATGCAGCCGCCGATGAAGCTGCGCGACGCCATCACGTCGCGACTCAAGATCATGGCGAAGCTGGACATCTCCGAGAAGAGGCTGCCGCAGGACGGGCGCATCAAGATCAAGATGAAGCTGCAGGGAAAGAACCGCGAGATGGACTATCGCGTCTCGGTCCTGCCGACGCTGTTCGGCGAGAAGATCGTCCTCCGGCTCCTCGACAAAGAGAACCTGATGCTCGACATGACCAGGCTCGGGTTCGAGCAGGAATCGCTCACCCGGTTCGAGAAGGCGATCTTCAAGCCGTACGGCATGGTGCTGGTCACCGGCCCCACGGGCTCGGGAAAGACCAACACCCTGTACTCGTCGATCAGCCGGGTCAACACGCCCGAGACCAACATCATGACCGCCGAGGATCCGGTCGAGTTCAACCTGCACGGCATCAACCAGGTGCAGGTGAAGGAGTCGATCGGGCTGAACTTCGCCGCGGCGCTGCGCTCC